>NZ_JBEZMR010000024.1:0-110852 GCF_040652795.1 Micromonospora sp. NPDC048170 | reverse complement strand
GAAGATGTCGGTACGCATGATGACAAGGCACCTTTCGATCGGGGGTACGCGACACACACCAGAAGGGGGCGGGTGCGCCGCGGATGAGGAAAGGTTCTGCGTCATGTCCCCGGCGGGGCCGGGGCACGTTGCGGGAGGATGCAACCTCCCGGGCGGGCCACACATTCCATGGCCGCTGTGTCTCGGGCGCGGCGGTACTCGGTGCGCCGGGGGATGTAACCGTGCCGGCCCGGCTCGCATTCCGTCGACCGTCCCGCCGACGAAGGGCCGCCTCCGGACGACGACTGTCCGCGTCCGATTACCCAGAGGGGCCGACGGCTGCGCAGGGTCGTCCTGCTCGCCGACTCACGCGGCCACGATGGTTACAACGATCCGGCACCCTGAACCATGCCCGCCCGGCCGGTGGCGCCCGCCACCCCGAACCCGGACAGATGCGTCATATTCGACAGGCGCCGCATATCGTTCGCTCGTGGCGACCTGAGGCCCGCCCATAGTGCTGCCGGGGGCGGCGGCGGGGGCTGGGCGCGCTCGGGGAGCGGTTCGGTCCCCAGGGCGTCATCCACACCCCTCCGCTCCCGCCGCGACTCCGGCTCATTCACTGCCATGATCAGTTGACCGACAACCGGAGCACGGGGATGGATCCCGCCGGTTTTCCATCAGACGATCATGGTCGGCAGAGCTGTCGAAGCTGAGCGCCCCGCCAAAGGGGAACGCAAACGCGGGCATCCAGAGGGTTATGTCCCAGATGTGCGACATAGGAGTGCGATGCGGTGACGCGGGCGGAATGCGATGGTTAAGCAGAATGCGAGTGTTGAGCAGAATGCGATGGTTAGGCGGGCTGCGACGCCGAGCCCGATGCGGGAGGTCCCTCCCCGGGGCTGTCACCCGCTGCCTTCTGGGCGGCCAGGCAAGCCAAACGGGCGGGGGCAGGGGGCAGCCAGGCAGCGGGGGGCGGTAAGAGCAGGGGGCCAGGCAGCGGGGCGGTAACGGCGGGGGCCAAGGGGGAGAGCAAAGCGGGTGAGGTTGGACGGGGAAGTCGGGCCTAGGCGGGGCCGAGCGGGGCAGGCGGGGCAGGCGGGGCCGAGCGGGGCCGAGCGGGGCAGGCGGGGCCGAGCGGGGCCGAGCGGGGCAGGCGGGGCCGAGCGGGGCCGAGCGGGGCAGGCGGGGCCGAGCGGGGCCGAGCGGGGCGTACACCGAAAAGGGCGGCGGCCCGGTGGTTGGTGCCACCGGGCCGCCGCCCTCGTGCTGTTCGGCCTTACTCGTCCGCGCCTGCGGCGGCGGTGCCGCCGAGGTCGGCCGGGACGGCGTCCGGCACGGTGGCCGGCTTTTCCGCACCCGTGAAGATGAGCTTGGACTTGTCGATGTTCTCCGGGTCGCCCTCGCAGTCCACCACCACGATCTGGCCTGGGACCAGTTCGTTGAAGAGGATCCGCTCGGACAGGTTGTCCTCGATGTCGCGCTGGATGGTGCGACGCAGCGGACGTGCACCGAGCACCGGGTCGAAGCCCTTCTTCGCCAGGTACTTCTTGGCGTTGTCGGTCAGCTCCAGGCCCATGTCCTTGTTCCGCAGCTGGCCCTCGATCCGCTGGATCATGATGTCCACGATCGAGAGGATCTCCGACTGGCGCAGCTGGTGGAAGACGATGGTGTCGTCGATCCGGTTGAGGAACTCAGGCCGGAAGTGCTGCTTGAGCTCGTCGTTGACCTTCTGCTTCATCCGCTCGTAGTTGGACTCGGAGTCCTCCGACGCCTGGAAGCCGATCGAGACCGCCTTGGCGACGTCGCGGGTGCCCAGGTTGGTGGTCAGGATGATGACCGTGTTCTTGAAGTCCACGATCCGTCCCTGGCCGTCGGTGAGCCGACCGTCCTCCAGGATCTGGAGCAGCGTGTTGAACACGTCCGGGTGGGCCTTCTCGATCTCGTCGAAGAGCACCACCGAGAACGGCCGACGCCGCACCTTCTCGGTCAGCTGGCCGCCCTCGTCGTAGCCGACGTAGCCGGGAGGGGCACCCACCAGCCGGGAGACCGTGTAGCGGTCGTGGAACTCGGACATGTCCAGCTGGATGAGGGCGTCCTCGCTGCCGAACAGGAACTCGGCCAGCGCCTTGGAGAGCTCGGTCTTACCGACACCCGACGGGCCGGCGAATATGAACGAGCCCGACGGACGCTTCGGGTCCTTCAGGCCGGCCCGGGTGCGCCGGATCGCCTTCGAGACCGCCTTGACCGCGTCCTCCTGGCCGATGACGCGCTTGTGCAGCTCGTCCTCCATGCGCAGCAGGCGCGAGGTCTCCTCCTCGGTCAGCTTGTAGACCGGGATGCCGGTCCAGTTGCCGAGCACCTCGGCGATCTGCTCGTCGTCGACCTCGCTGACGACGTCCAGGTCACCGGCCTTCCACTCCTTCTCCCGCTGCGCCTTCTGGCCGAGGAGCTGCTTCTCCTTGTCGCGCAGCTGGGCGGCGCGCTCGAAGTCCTGCGCGTCGATCGCGGACTCCTTGTCGCGACGCACCTGGGCGATGCGCTCGTCGAAGTCACGCAGGTCTGGCGGCGCGGTCATCCGGCGGATCCGCATCCGGGCACCGGCCTCGTCGATCAGGTCGATCGCCTTGTCCGGCAGGAAGCGGTCGGAGATGTACCTGTCGGCCAGCGTCGCGGCAGCCACGAGAGCCGCGTCGGTGATGCTCACCCGGTGGTGCGCCTCGTAGCGGTCCCGCAGGCCCTTGAGTATCTCGATCGTGTGGGCCAGCGACGGCTCGCCCACCTGGATCGGCTGGAAGCGGCGCTCGAGGGCGGCGTCCTTCTCCAGGTGCTTGCGGTATTCGTCGAGCGTGGTCGCGCCGATGGTCTGCAGCTCGCCGCGGGCCAGCATCGGCTTGAGGATGCTGGCGGCGTCGATCGCGCCCTCGGCGGCGCCGGCGCCGACCAGGGTGTGGATCTCGTCGATGAAGAGGATGATGTCGCCGCGGGTGCGGATCTCCTTGAGCACCTTCTTGAGGCGCTCCTCGAAGTCACCGCGGTAGCGGGAACCGGCGACCAGGGCACCGAGGTCGAGCGTGTAGAGCTGCTTGTCCTTCAGCGTCTCGGGCACCTCGCCCTTGATGATCTTCTGGGACAGCCCCTCCACCACGGCGGTCTTGCCGACGCCGGGCTCACCGATCAGGACCGGGTTGTTCTTCGTGCGGCGGGAGAGCACCTGCATGACCCGCTCGATTTCCTTCTCGCGCCCGATGACCGGGTCGAGCTTGCCCTCGCGGGCGGCCTGGGTCAGGTTGCGGCCGAACTGGTCCAGCACGAGGCTGGTGGACGGCGCGGCCTCGCCCGGCGCGGCGCCCGCCGCGGCCGGCTCCTTGCCCTGGTAGCCCGAGAGCAGTTGGATCACCTGCTGGCGGACCCGGTTCAGGTCGGCGCCGAGCTTGACCAGCACCTGGGCGGCGACGCCCTCACCCTCGCGGATCAGACCGAGCAGGATGTGCTCCGTGCCGATGTAGTTGTGGCCGAGCTGCAGCGCCTCGCGCAGCGACAGCTCCAGCACCTTCTTGGCCCGCGGCGTGAACGGGATGTGCCCGCTCGGCGCCTGCTGGCCCTGGCCGATGATCTCCTCGACCTGCTGCCGCACACCCTCCAGGGAGATGCCGAGGCTCTCCAGAGCCTTGGCGGCGACGCCCTCACCCTCGTGGATGAGGCCCAGCAGGATGTGCTCCGTACCGATGTAGTTGTGGTTGAGCATCCGGGCCTCTTCTTGGGCCAGGACGACAACCCGTCGCGCTCGGTCGGTGAACCGCTCGAACATGCCCTCGTGCTCCTCACATGCCGTGCGCACTCGATCTTGATGGTCAAGAAGTCGTGGCGGGGCCGGTGCGCGGACGACCGGGACGGGCGTCCGTGCCTCCTTACTCTATCGCCGCGGACCGACTCCGCTGAGGTCGTGTCTCCCCGTCGAAGGACGTGTACGCGTCGTTTTACACAACCGTCCGCGCTCAGGGCGTGTTCCGGTACCCCGGCCTGTACGCGCAGAGCGAAATTCGGCCACGGTCGCGGGACCCGTCGCACGGGTCGCGCCGGTGCCGACGCGGCCCGGATCCGGGCCGTGCGGGACTCGTCCACAGGCTGTGGACAGACTCTCCACCGGCTGTGGACAACGCCCGTCGGGACGGAATTCTTCCCGCGCGGACGCGCTCCCGGGCGGATACGGCGACGCCGGCCCGGAGTCGTGCTCCGGCCCGGCGTCGGTGTCGCCCGTCGGCGGTCGGTCAGTGACCGGCCTTCGCGTGGTACTCGTCGACGATCTCCTGCGGGATCCGGCCCCGGTCGGAGATGTCCTTGCCGGCCTTCTTGGCCCAGGCGCGGATCGCCTTGTTCTGCTCCCGGTCGGCGGTGGCACCACCCCGACCCCGTGCGGCCCGGCCGCCGACGACGACGCCGCCCCTGCCCACCTTCGTGCCGTGGGCGATGTACTGAGCGAATACGTCGCGCAATTTCTCGGCGTTCGAGCTCGACAGGTCGATCTCGTACTGAACGCCGTCGAGCGCGAACTTGACCGTCTCGTCAGCGTCCCCGCCGTCCAGGTCATCGACCAGCTTATGAATGATCTGCTTGGCCACGTCCCACATTCCTTTCGAGCAGGGTGCTCCTGCATTCTGAGAGCACGATAACCTGCGCGACGCTTGCCACGTCAATAGGATGCGGTAACGACCCGGTGGAGATGCGCGACTACTCCGGGCGAACCAGGGGGAAGAGGATGGTTTCCCGAATTCCCAGGCCGGTGAGCGCCATCAGCAGCCGATCGATTCCCATTCCCATACCCCCGGCCGGTGGCATTCCGTACTCCATCGCCCGCAGAAAGTCCTCGTCCAGCCGCATGGCCTCGTCGTCGCCGCGGGCGGCGAGCTGGGCCTGGGCCACCAGCCGTTCCCGCTGCACCACCGGGTCCACCAGCTCGGAGTACGCGGTCCCGAGCTCGAAACCGAGCACGTACAGGTCCCACTTCTCGGCCAGCCCGGGCTCGCTGCGGTGCGCCCGGGTGAGCGGGCTGGTCTCCTCCGGGTAGTCACGGACGAAGGTGGGCGACTGGAGGCTCGGCACCACCAGTTCCTCGAACAGTTCCTCCGCCAGCTTGCCCGGCCCCCACTTCGGGTCGACCGCCAAACCCACCTTGTCGGCGTACTCCACCAGGCGGGCGCGCTCGGTGCGTACCGTGACCTCCTCGCCGAGCGCCTCGGAAAGAACCCCGAAGAGGGTCACCGAGCGCCACTCGCCGCCCAGATCGAACTCCTGGCCGTCGGCGTGGGTCACCACGGTCGAGCCGCTGACGGCGACCGCCGCCTGCTGCACGAGATTTCGGGTCAGCTCGGCCATGGTGTCGTAGTCGCCGTACGCCTCGTATGCCTCGAGCATCGCGAACTCGGGCGAGTGCGAAGAGTCGACACCCTCATTACGGAAGTTGCGGTTGATCTCGAAGGCCCGGTCGACGCCGCCGACGACGGCCCGCTTGAGAAACAGTTCCGGCGCGATTCGGAGATACAGATCGGTGTTGAGCGCATTGCTGTGGGTCACGAATGGCCGGGCCGCCGCGCCGCCGTGCAGCAGCTGGAGCATCGGGGTCTCCACCTCGATGAAGCCCCGGCCGTGCAGCGAGTCGCGCAGGCTGCGTACGGTCGCGGCCCGGGTGCGGACCATTTGACGGGCCTGCGGCCGGACGATGAGGTCCACGTAGCGCTGCCGGACCCGCGCCTCCTCGCTCAGCGGCTTGTGCGCCACCGGGAGCGGACGCAGCGCCTTCGCCGTGACCGCCCACTGCTCGACCAGCACGGACAGCTCGCCGCGCCGGCTGGTGATCACCTCGCCGGTCACCCCGACGAGGTCGCCCAGGTCGACGAGGCGCTTCCAGTCCTCCAGGCGGTCGGCGCCGACCCGGTCGAGGGAGAGCATGGCCTGCAACTCGGTGCCGTCGCCGTCGCGCAGGGTGGCGAAGCAGAGCTTGCCGGTGTTGCGTACGAAGATCACCCGGCCGGTGACCGAGACCTGGTCACCCGTGGCGGTGTCGGTGGGCAGCTCGGCGTACTTCTCGCGGATCTCGGCCAGCGTGCTGGTCCGGGGGAATCCGATCGGATACGGCTCGACGCCCTCGGCGAGCATCCGGTCCCGCTTCTCCCGGCGGACCTTCATCTGCTCGGGAAGGTCGTCGGCGGGATCGACTGGCACGGGGTTCTGCTCGGTCACGGCACGCTTCCTCAGAAGGAGATTTCGGGCGGGGTCAGGTCCCGAGCGTACTCAAGGCCCCAGCGAGGCGTTACGGGATAACCAGCCCGCCATGACCGACCCCACTCACGCCCTCCCGCCCGGCGTCGCCGGGCGGGGTCAGAGATTGCGCTCGTAGACCATCCGCAGGCCGATCAGGGTGATCATCGGCTCGTGGTGGGTGATCGTGCGGCACTCGTGGAGCACGAGCGAGGCCAGCCCGCCGGTGGCGATCACCGCGCTCACCTCGCCCATCTCCTCGATCATCCGCTCCACGATCCGGTCGACCTGCCCCGCGAACCCGAAGTAGAGGCCGGACTGGAGGCACTCGACGGTGTTCTTGCCGATCACCGAACGCGGCTTGGTCGCCTCCACCTTGCGCAGCTGGGCGGCCCGGGCGGCGAGCGCGTCGAAGCTGATCTCGATGCCCGGCGCGAAGGCGCCGCCGAGGAACTCGCCCCGGCCGCTGATCACGTCGAAGTTGGTGGTGGTGCCGAAGTCCACCACGATCGACGGCCCGCCGTAGAGGGTGTACGCGGCCAGGGTGTTCACCACCCGGTCGGCGCCCACCTCCTTCGGGTTGTCGATCGCGAGCTGTACCCCGGTACGCACCCCGGGCTCGACGATCACGCTCGGCAGGTCCGCGTAGTAGCGGGACAGCATGTTACGCAGCGAGCGCAGCGCGGCCGGCACGGTGGAGCAGGCCGCGACCCCGGTGATCTCGACCGCGTCCCCGGCGAGCAGCCCCCGGAACTTCAGGCCCAGCTCGTCGGCCGTCGACCGCGCATCGGTCTTGATCCGCCAGGAGTGCACCAGCTTGTCGCCGTCGAAGGTCGCCAGCACGGTGTTGGTGTTTCCGATGTCGATGCAGAGCAGCACGCTCGCAGCCTAGACAACGGCCTGCCGCCGGTTCACCCGGTGCGCAGGTCCATGGCGATGTCGAGGATCGGCGAGGAGTGCGTCAGCGCCCCGACCGACAGGAAGTCGACGCCCGTCGCCGCGTAGCGCGCCGCCACGTCGAGGGTCAGCCCGCCGGTCGCCTCCAGCTCCGCCCGGTCCCCCACCGAGGCGACGACCTCGGTGAGCATCTCCGGGGTCATGTTGTCCAGCAGCAGGAAGTCCGCCCCGGCCTCGACCGCCTCCTCCGCCTCGGCGACCGTGTCCACCTCGACCTGCACCGGCACGTCCGGGAAGGTCTCCCGGACCCGGCGGAAGGCCGCCGTGATGCCGCCCGCCGCCAGCTTGTGGTTGTCCTTGATCATCGCGACGTCGTGCAGGCCCATCCGCTTGTTCGTGCCGCCGCCGGCCCGGACCGCGTACTTCTCCAGGACGCGCAGGCCCGGGGTCGTCTTGCGGGTGTCCAGCACCATCGCCTTGGTGCCGGCCAGCGCGTCCGCCCAGGCCCGGGTGTGGGTGGCCACCCCGGACATCCGGCAGAGCAGGTTGAGCGCCGTCCGCTCGGCGGTGAGCAGCAGCCGGGTCGGGCCGGTCACCGTGGCCAGCACGTCGCCGCGCGCCACCCGCGCGCCGTCGTGGGCCACCACCGACACCTCGACCGTACGGCCGGCGCCGGTCACCTCGCCGACCAACTCGAACACGGCCGCCGCCACGGCCAGCCCGGCCACCACGCCGTCGGCGCGGGCCACCAGGTCGGCCGTGTCGGTCTGCCCTGCGGGGATGGTGGCGACGCTGGTGACGTCCAGGAAGTCCGGCCCCAGGTCCTCGGAGAGCGCGTCCTCGATCACCCGCCGCACGTGCACCGGGTCCAGACCGGCGTCCCGCAACGCCCGCTCCGTCAACTCCGTCATCGGGTCCCCTCCCACGCTTGTGTCAACCGGCCCCGCGCCCCGATCGCGCCGACCAGGTGGCCGTGCCATCGCTCGTCGGCCGTCGGGAAGTCCTCCCGCCAGTGGCAGCCCCGGGTCTCCCGGCGGGCGTACGCGGCGGCGACCAGCGCCGACGCCACGGTGATCAGGTTCGTCGCCTCCCAGTCGGCCGTCCGGGGCCGGCCCCGGCCCTCGCCGAGCCCCGTCAGCACGGCGGCGGTCCCCGCGAGGGTCTCCGCCGAGCGGAGCACGCCCGCCCCCCGGGTCATCGCCCGTTGCAGCGTCGGCGTCGCCTCGGCCGGCACCACCCAGCCCTCGCCGCCCACCCAGGCTCCCGTCGGCGCCGGCTGGGCCTGCTCGGGCAGCCCGGCCGCGATGTCCTCGGCGATCCGCCGGGAGAAGACCAGCCCCTCCAGCAGGGAGTTGCTGGCCAGCCGGTTCGCGCCGTGTACGCCGGTGCAGGCGACCTCGCCGCACGCGTACAGCCCGGGGATGGAGGTGCGGCCGCGCAGGTCGGTGCGGACGCCGCCGGAGGCGTAGTGGGCGGCGGGGGCGACCGGGATCAGGCCGGTCGCCGGATCGACCCCGATGGCCAGGCAGGACGCGACGATCGTCGGGAAGCGCCGGGCCAGGAAGTCGCCGCCCAGGTGCCGGGCGTCGAGGAAGACGTGGTCGGCCCCGGTGGCCAGCAGGACCCGGTGGATGCCCTTGGCCACCACGTCCCGGGGCGCCAGCTCGGCCAGCTCGTGCTGGCCGACCATGAACCGCTTGCCGTCGCCGTCGACCAGGTGGGCGCCCTCGCCACGCAACGCCTCCGAGACCAGTGGCTGCTGGGCGTGCCCGGTGCCGGACACGCCGGTGCCGGCCGGGGTGATCAGCGCGGTCGGGTGGAACTGGACGAACTCCACGTCGGTCACCGCCGCGCCGGCCCGTACCGCGAGGGCCACCCCGTCCCCGGTCGAGACGGCCGGGTTGGTGGTGGCCGCGTAGATCTGGCCCATCCCGCCGGTGGCCAGGACGACCGCCCGGGCCAGGATGGCGCCCACGCCGTCCTCACTGCCCTCGCCGAGCACGTGCAGGGTGATGCCACAGGCCGGGCCGAGCCCGCCGGGGCCGTCCCCGGGGGCGCGTAGCAGGTCCAGCACCAGGGCGTGCTCGACCAGCCGGATCCACGGGTCCCGGCGGACTGCGGCGTGCAGGGCGCGCTGCACCTCGGCCCCGGTGGCGTCGCCGCCGGCGTGCACGATCCGGTCGGCCCGGTGCCCGCCCTCCCGGGTGAGCATCAGTGAGCCGTCCGGGTTGCGGTCGAACTCCGCCCCGATGCGCATCAGCTCGCGCAGCCGGGTCGGGCCCTCCTCGACCAGCACCCGCACCGCCGCCGGGTCGCAGAGCCCGACACCGGCGATCTCGGTGTCCGAGGCGTGCGCGGCCGGGGTGTCGTGCGGGTCGAGCACGGCGGCGATGCCGCCCTGCGCCCAGCGGGTCGACCCCTCGTCGATGTTGACCTTGGTGACCACGGTGACGTGCAGCCCCGCCTCGCGCAGGTGCAGCGCGGCGGTCAGGCCCGCCACCCCGGAACCGACCACGATCACGTCGGTGGTCTCCACCCAGCCGGGCGCGGGGGCGGCCAGCAGGTGGGGCAGGGCCGGCAACTCGACCGTCCGAAGGTCCATCCCCACAGTCAACCCGAAGGGCCTTCGCGGAGGGGGGCGGGGGCGGGACGAGTGTTTTGAGCCATCGCGTCCGAACCCCGGCCCCGGCCCAGCCCGGGCACGGCGAAGGCGTAGCGGCCCTGGAACGCGACGATCACTGTTCGTGGCATCCAGCGGCGGTGCCCGGTGGGCGGGCCACCACGCCGCTACGGAAGCGCCCCACACCCACCCCTCCCTGCCCCACCCCACCCCACCCCATCCCACCCCCGCGATCTTGCACTTGTCGCCCCGACAAAAGGGGTGAGTGGGACAGAGCCGGGGCCGAAAGTGCAAGATCGACGCGCGGAGGGGAGGGAGGGCGGGGGAGGGTGGGTGGCGGGTCAGGGGGCCGCGTGGGGGTTGGGGATGGGGGTGCCGGCGGTGCCGGGGGCGGCAGTGGTGGGGTCGGCGTTCAGTTCGACGATCCGGTTGTCGGCGTCGACGTGCACGACGCGCGGCTGGTACGCCCGGGCCTCGGCGTCGTCCATCTGCCCGTACGAGATGAGGATGACCAGGTCCCCCGGGTGCACCAGGTGGGCGGCGGCGCCGTTGATCCCGATCACGCCGCTGCCCCGCTCGCCCGGGATCACGTACGTCTCCAGCCGTGCCCCGTTGGTGATGTCCACGATCGCCACCTGCTCGCCAGGGATCAGGTCGGCGGCGTCGAGCAGATCCTCGTCGACGGTCACCGAGCCGACGTAGTGCAGGTCGGCCTGGGTCACCGTCGCCCGGTGGATCTTCGACTTGAGCATGGTGCGCAGCATCGGGGAGTGCCTTTCGGGGAAAGGTGCGGGTGGGGTCAGGAGCGGGGGGCGAGCCGGATCGCCGAGTTGTCGATCAGCCGGGTGGCGCCGACCCAGGCGGCGACGAGCAGCCGCGCCGGCCCGGAGACCGGCCCCGGTTCCAGGTCCGGGTCGGTGAGCACCAGGTAGTCGAGCCGGGCACCGGGCGTACCGCTGCCGAAGGCCGCGTGCGCGGCGGCGAGCACCGCCCCCGCGTCACCGCCCTCGTCGGCGGCACCGGCCCCGGCCCGCAGCGCCGCCGACAGGCTCAGTGCGGCCTCCCGCTCGGCCGGGGAGAGGTAGCGGTTGCGGCTGGACAGCGCAAGCCCGTCCGGTTCCCGTACGGTCGGCACGCCGACCACCTCGACCGGTACGTCGAGATCCCGGGCCATCCGCCGCACGAGGGTCAGCTGCTGGTAGTCCTTCTCGCCGAAGAACGCCAGGTCGGGGCGGGTGAGCTGAAGCAGCTTCAGCACCACCGTGAGCACCCCGTGGAAGAACCCGGGGCGGCTCTGCCCCTCCAGGTCCTCCCCGAACGGGCCCGGGTTCACCCTCACCCGGGGCTCGCCGTCCGGGTACATGTCCGCCACCGCGGGGGCGAAGACCACGTCCGCGCCGGCCCGCCGGCAGATCTCCAGGTCCGCGTCGAGGGTGCGCGGATAGCGGTCGAAGTCCTCGTTCGGGCCGAACTGCAACGGGTTGACGAAGATCGTGACGATCACGTGGTCGGCCCGTTCCCGGGCCGCCCGCAGCAGCGTCTCGTGCCCGGAGTGCAGCGCGCCCATCGTCATCACGACGCCGACGGTGCCCTTGAGCCCGTCCCGCGCCGCGGCCAGTTCGGCGCGGCCGTGCACCAGTTCCGTCACGTGGTCCCCTCCGTTCACCGTCGGCCCGTTCACGCCGCCACCTGCCGCCGGTCGCCGGCCAGCACGCCGAGCAGCGACTCCGCGTCGACCGGTCGCAGCCGGCCCGCCGCGATGGCCCGGTCGGCCGTACGACGGGCCAGGGCCAGGTAGGGGGCGACCGACTCGGGTGCGGTGGCGGCGAGCCGGGCCAGGTGCCGCTCGACCGTGCCGGCGTCGCCCCGGGACACCGGCCCCGTCAGGGCGTCGTCGCCGAGGCGCAGCGCGTTCTCCAGGGCGGCCCGCAGCAGCGGGGCGAGCACCTTCTCCGGCTGGGTCACCCCGGCGTCGCGCAGCCGGTCGGCCGCCTCGTTGACCAGGGTCACCAGGTGGTTGGCGCCGTGCGCCAGCGCCGCGTGGTAGAGCGGCCGGTCCGCCTCGCCGACCCACTCCGGCACCCCGCCTAGGTCGGCGACCAGCCGGACGGCCAGGGGGCGCAGCTCGGCCGGGGCGGTCACCCCGTACGAGATGCCGGCCAGCCGGGCGAGGTCGTCCGGCGTACCGGTGAAGGTCATCGCGGGGTGCAGGGCGAGCGGGCGGGCGCCGGCCGCGGCGGCGGGGGCGAGCACGGCCAGCCCGTGCGCGCCGGAGGTGTGCGCGACCACCTGGCCGGGGCGCAGCGTGCCGCCGTCGGCCAGGGCGGCGACCACCCCGGCGAGCGCGTCGTCGGGCACCGCGACCAGCAGCAGGTCGGTGGCCGCCCGCGCCACGGCGGCGGCGGAACGGCGGGACACGCCCGGAAGCAGCAGGGCCATCCGGGCCCGGGAGGCGCCGGACCCGCCCGTGGCGGCGACGACCCGGTGGCCGGCGGCGGCGAGCGCGGCGCCCAGCACGGCACCGACCCGACCGGTGCCGACGACACCGACGGTGAGCGGACGGGGGTTGGCAGCCGGCAGGGCGGCGGCCCCGTGAGGGGCGGCCGGACGCGGGCGCAGAGGTGCGCTCATGGCGACGATCCAGTCCTCGAGAAGGGGTACCGGTCGATCGCAAGTATGCGCCGGGGTTACGGAACCGGGACAAGGATGTGTGAAAACGTTCACCGATGGAAGCGGGCGTGCCGGCCGGCAGCGGCGGCACGACCGGCAGGGCGGGATGGCCAGCCGCCCCGGACCGACGAGCCGTAGGGTCGGCACGGTGACGCACGCCGAACGAGGAACGGAACCGACGTCGGTCCGCTGGCGGGACGCGATGGACCAGGCGCTCTACGGGCCGGGCGGCTTCTTCGTGTCCGGCTCCGGCCCGGCGGCCCACTTCCGCACCAGCGTGCACGCGTCGCCGGCCTTCGCCGCCGCGCTGCTGCGCCTCGTCGAGCAGGTCGACACCGTCCTCGGCCACCCTGACCGGCTCGACGTGGTCGACGTGGGCGCCGGACGCGGTGAGCTGCTGCGCGCACTCTCCGCCGCGATGGAGGCTGCCGCCCACCCCGCGCCCGTGGCGCCCGGGTCCGCGCGTCCGTCGCCCGCCGCCGTGCTCCCGCTGGCCCGTCGGGTACGCCTCACCGCCGTCGAGAGGGCACCCCGACCGGACGGCCTGTCCGTCACGATCAACTGGCTGGACGACGTCCCCGACGGCATCACCGGCGTGCTCCTGGCCACCGAGTGGCTGGACAACGTGCCGCTCGACGTGGCGGTGCACACCGACGGGTGGCGCTACCTGCTCGTCGACCCCGCCAGCGGCGAGGAGACCGTGGGCGATCGGGTGGATCCCGCCGACGCCGACTGGCTCGACCGCTGGTGGCCGGCGCCGACAGCCGGAGCCTCGGCCGAGGGCGCCACCGCGACCGGGGCGACCGTCGAGCACACATCCGGAACCGACCGGGCCGGGTCGGGTTTCCGGGCGGCCACGAGGGCCGAGATCGGCCGGACCAGGGACGAGGCCTGGGCCTCGGCCGTACGCCACGTCGACCGGGGGGTGGCGTTGGCCGTGGACTACGGGCACCTGCGCGGCGGCCGGCCCGTGGACGGGACGTTGACCGGGTACCGGGGCGGACGGCAGGTGCCGCCGGTGCCGGACGGATCCTGCGACGTCACCGCGCACGTCGCCGTGGACTCGGTCGCCTCCGCCGGTGCCGAGGTCGCCCGGTGCGCGTACGACCTGGTGTCGCAGCGGGAGGCGCTGCGGGCGCTCGGGGCCGACGGCGGGCGACCGCCGCTGAGCCTGGCCGCAAACGACCCGGCCGGGTACGTTCGGGCGCTCGCCGCCGCGTCGGCGGTGGCCGAGCTGACCGACCCGGCCGGGCTGGGCGGGCACTGGTGGCTGCGGCAACCGGTCGGCGTCGACCCCGGACGGTTCATGGCACGATGACGGTCATGACCACGGACGCCGGCGACCTCCGCGAGCTGACCGTCGGCACCGGGGCCGGCGGGGAGCAGCTCGGCACCGACATGGTGCTCAACATCGGGCCGCAGCACCCCTCCACGCACGGGGTGCTCCGGCTCAGGCTGGTGCTCGACGGCGAGCGGGTGGTGGCCTGCGAGCCGATCGTCGGCTACATGCACCGGGGCGCGGAGAAGCTCTTCGAGGTACGCGACTACCGGCAGATCATCGTGCTGGCCAACCGGCACGACTGGCTCTCGGCCTTCTCCAACGAGCTGGGCGTGGTGCTCGCCGTGGAGCGGCTGATGGGCATGGAGGTGCCGGAACGGGCCACCTGGCTGCGGATGGCGCTGGCCGAGCTGAACCGGGTGCTCAACCACCTGATGTTCCTCGGCTCCTATCCGCTGGAGATCGGCGCGATCACGCCGATGTTCTACGCGTTCCGCGAGCGGGAGACCATCCAGACGGTGATGGAGGAGGTCTCCGGAGGCCGGATCCACTACATGTTCAACCGGGTGGGCGGGCTCAAGGAGGAGGTGCCCTCCGGCTGGACCGGCCGGGCGCGGGCCGCCATCGCCGAGGTCCGCCGGCGGATGCCCGATCTGGACAATCTCATCCGGCGCAACGACATCTTCCTGGCCCGTACGGTCGGCGTCGGGGTGCTCTCCGCGGCGGACGCCGCCGCGTTCGGCGCGTCCGGGCCCGTCGCCCGCGCCTCCGGCCTCGACCTGGACCTGCGCCGCGACGAGCCCTACCTGGCCTACGACCAGCTGGACGTGCCGGTGGTGACGAAGACCGCCGGGGACTGCCACGCCCGCTTCGAGGTGCTGCTCGACCAGGTGTACGCCTCACTGGACCTCGCCGAGCAGTGCCTGGACCGGGTGGACCGGCTCACCGGGCCGATCAACACCCGGCTGCCGAAGGTGCTCAAGGCCCCCGAGGGGCACACCTACGCCTGGACCGAGAACCCCCTCGGCATCAACGGCTACTACCTGGTCTCCCGGGGCGAAAAGACGCCCTGGCGGCTGAAGCTGCGCACCGCGTCGTACGCGAACGTGCAGGCGCTGGCCACGCTGCTCCCCGGCTGCCTGGTGCCGGACCTGATCGCCATCCTCGGCTCGATGTTCTTCGTGGTCGGCGACATCGACAAGTGACCCGCACCCGGTAGTCGGCCGGGTCAGCGCCAGCGGTCGGCGGAGCGGGCGCCGCCCGCGCGCGGCACGTCGTCCTGCGGCGGGTGGCCGTGGTACTCCTCCTCCTGCCGCCGGCCGTGCCGCTCCGGCTCGGGCTCCGCACGGCGGGCGCGACGGGCCTCGGGCTGGTGGGCGTCGTGCCGGTCCTCGGACTGGTGCCCCCGCTGGCGGGGACGCCACTCGTCGGGCACCGGCACCCCGCCGGGTGGCAGGGCCGGGGCGGCGTCCGGCTCCGACCAGCCGCCGCGCCACCCGTCGTCCGCCCGGTCCGGCCTCCGGCGCGGCTCGTCCCGCCGCACCGCCGCCCAGCGGTCCGCAACCCGGTACTCGGTGCCGGTGGCGTCCGCGTGCACCTCGGCACTCCGCTCCCCGACCCGCATCTCCCGGCCCCGGTCGTCGTCCCGCACGGCGGCCCACCGGTCCCCGGCACGTAGCTGCGACCAGTACTCCCCGCCCTCCGCCTCGTCGGGCCGGTACGACCGGCCCCGCGCGGGCTGCTCGACCGGCGCCGCGTCGTCGTCCCGGCGTGACCGGTCGTCGTGGCGTGACCGGTCGTCGGCGTCGGCGTACCCGTGCCCGGCCCAGGAGCGGTCGTCCGGCTCGCCTGACCACGGCCGTTCCTCCGGCCCCGCTGACCAGCGCTCCTCGTATCCGCCGCCGTACCGGGTGCCCCGGTCGCCGGGGACAGATCCGGCGCCGTCCACGACGGTGTGCCGGGTGGTGACGTGCACGGTCTCGGTGTGCCGCAGCACCCCGAGCGGGCGGGCTGGCTGGTTGCCGGGCTCCGCCGACCGGGCCGCCCCGTACACCCCGGCCGTTCCTTCGGCGGCAGGTCGATCCGTGGCGTACCCGCCGGCCGTTCCCGCAGCCGGGCCGTCCGAGGCGTATCCGCCGCCGGGTGCGGTCCGCTCGGCACGCGGAGCCGGCTGGGGCCGGCGGGCGGGCTCCTCCTCGTCCCGGTCGGTGCGCCCCCGGCGGGGCGCCGCGTCCTCCCGGCCCGGCACCCGCCCCCGGCCGGCGACCGCGTCGTCGACGGAGGCCCGGGCGCGGCCGGCACCGGCCTGGGCGTCGATTCCGGCGAGCGCGGCGCTGCTGGCGTCCAGCCGCCGACGCAGCGCGGCGGCCTCCTCCTGTGCCCGCTGGGCGTGGTCGAGCGCCTGGTTGCCACGCTGGGCGGCGGCCACGATCTCCCCCCGCAGCTCGCGGCGGAGCTCCTCGATCTCGTCGAGCAACTCCTCGTTCCGGGCCGGCCCCGCGCCGTCGGCGCGCAACGCGATCGACAGGCCGATCAGGACCACGGCCAGGATCGCGAGCACGGCGGCGAACCGCAGCGGACCGTTGCCATCGGCGACGAGCAGGATCAACGCCGCCACCGGCGCCAGGGCGACACCGGCCCAGAAGAGCACGGTGAGCAGCTGCGGATTGCGCTTGTCGGCGGAGGCGACCGGGGCTGGCATGGGTCCGCAGCCTACCGAGAGTTGCCCCGACTGGGAATAGGGTGAACAGGACATCCGGCATCTACGCCGCTGATCGCCCGCCGGCCGCCGACGGCACCGGGCCGCCGGCGACCGCCGGGGGTCAGCCCGTGGCCAGTGCGCCGTCCGAGGAGAACACCAGGCCCACACTGGCGGCCCCGGTCTTCAACGCGTTCTTGGTCTGCGGGCCACCCTGGTCCAGCGAGCTGAACGAGCCGGCCTTGAAGTCGTAGACCTGGACGAGCCCCGCCTGGCACTTCGGCCGCTGCGGGCACTCCGGCGGCCCGGCCAGCACCGTGGCCTGGCCCGAGCACTTGGCGGCCAGCTCGGAGAGCGTGCTGACGCCGTACTTGTCGGCGAACGCCTTGGTCACGGCGAAGGCGTTCTGGTCCTGTGCCGCGGCCGGCGCGCCGAAGACGAGGCCCACCTTGTCGCCGGACGCCTTGAGCGCCGCGACGGTCTTGTCCAGCTCCGGCGAGGACACCGGCTGGGCGTCCTTGCCGTTGGCCTTGGTGTTGAGGAACTCGGCCAGGGTCGCCGCGTACTCCGGGACGACCTGGATCTCGCCCTTCTCCAGGGCCGGCTCGTAGAGCTCGCGGTTGCCGATCTGCTGCACCTTGACGTCGTAGCCGGCGGCGGTCAGGGCGATCTTGTAGATCTCCGCCAGGATCTCGTTCTCCGTGAAGTTGGCCGCGCCGACCACGATCTGCCCGCCGGGCCCCTTGGCGATGCCCGCGGTGATGTCGTTGGCCGCCGCGAACTCCTCGGCCGCCTTCTGCGCCGTCTTGCGGTCGACGCCCACGGCCTTGTTGAGCTGGATCAGCTTCGGCGTGTCGAGCGCGGCCGAGACCTTGTCCAGCGCCGCGATCAGCTGCGGGGCGGCGGCGTCGGCGTTGACCGCCGGGATGACGTTGTCGCTGTTCTGAAGCTTCCTGTCGTCGTCGAGCACGACGAGCTGGTCACCGGCGACCGGCGCGCAGCCGGCCCCGGAGGCCGCCTGCTCCGGGGCGTCCGTGCCGGAGGAGCCGGCGTCGCCGCAACCGGTCAATAGTCCCGCCGCGGCGAGGGCTCCCACCGCACCGACGGCCAGGCGTGTACGTGCGCGCATCAGTGCCCGCCTTCCGTGTCCCGGCGCGACCCTGTCGGGCCGGCCGCGTGTCCGACGGGCGATCTCCGTCCGGCCGCCCGCTTGTGTCCGGCGGGCGACCGCTCTCGGATCACCCGCGATTCCCACCCCAACATCTTCCGCGTGGGCCCGCCAACCCGAGGCAACGTTTGTCACCGGATCGTCACCAGACGTCAGTCCCCCTCGCCGGTCCAGCGGGTCTCCCCGCATGGCGTACGCCCCGGCAGCACCGGCCTCAGCCCCCGGCCACCGCCTGCGCCGCCCGGCGGCCGGCCCGACGGCGCTCGGCCCGCAGCGGACGCGGCGTGACCAGCCGCTCGACCAGGGCCAACACCAGTTCCAGCAGGATGGCGAGCCCGGCCACCAGCACGCCGCCTGCGATGATCTGGCCGCCGCCGGCGGCGATGTCCAGCCCGAAGCCCGCCCGGATGATCTGGCCCAGGCCGCCACCGTTGACGAAGGACGCCAGCGCGGCGGTCGCCACCACCTGCACCGCCGCCGTGCGGAACCCGGCCGCCAGATAGGGCACCGCCAGTGGCAGCTCGACCCGGCGCAGCAACTGCCACCCGGAGAAGCCCATCCCGCGCGCCGCGTCCCGCGCCTCCGGATCGGCCTGCCGCACCCCCGTGTACGCGTTGGCCAGCAGCGGCGGCACCGCGAAGACAGCCAGCGCGACCACCACCGACGGCTTGCCGAAGCCGAGGAACGTCAGCGGCAGGATGGTGAGCAGGGCGAGCGTGGGGACGGCGAGCGTGACGTTGGACACCAGCACCACCAGGCCGCCGCCCCGCCCGGTGTGCCCGAGCCAGAGCCCGATCGGCCAGGCGACCAGGCAACCGAGCAGCACCGCCACCGCCGACATCGACAGGTGCTCGCCGAGCCGGTCCAGGATGCCGCCCGGGTTCGTCCAGTTCAGCGGGTCGTTGAACCAGACCAGCGCCGCCTCGACGGGATTCATGGGGTCCGTCTCCGTAGCCAGGGGGTCAGCAGCCGGCCCGCACCCGCCAGGGCCAGGTCGAGCACCAGCGCGAGCAGGACGCAGAGCAGCGTCCCCGTCATGATCTGTGCCTTGTAGAAGTTGTTCTGGAAGCCGGCGAAGATCAGCTGGCCGAGCCCGCCACGCCCGATCACCACGCCCACGGTCACCAGGGCCACCGTGGAGACGGTCGCCAGCCGCAGCCCGGTGAGGATGCCCGGCAGGGCCAGCGGCAGCTCGACCCGGAACAGCCGGCCCCAGCGGCCGTACCCCATTCCCTCGGCCGCCTCCCGGACCTCGGGAGGCACCTGGTTGAGCCCGGCCACGGCGTTGCGGACGATCACCAGCAGCGCGTAGAGGACCACCACACTGAGCGCGGTCAACGCGCCGATGCCCAGGTAGGGGGCGATGAACGCGAAGAGCGCCAGCGACGGCACCGTGTAGAGCACCCCGGTGAGGGCCAGGACCGGGCCGGCGAGCGAGCGGTACCAGTACGCGGCCACCGCCAGGGGCAGCGCGATCAGGGCGGCGATCAGCACCGCACGCGCGGTCAGCGAGGCGTGCTCACGCACGGCGGCGAGGATCGTGTCAGAGTTGTCCCGCACGTACTGCCCGGAGAACCACGGGTTACCCGGGTCGGCCCGGTAACTCAGGCGGAAGGACATGTGTGGACGTTACCCCGGAGGGCACCGGCCCCGCCGAGCCGCGCGCGGCGTCGATCGCGCTCGAGGGCATCCGCAAACGCTACCCGGACGGCACCGAGGCCGTACGCGAGTTGAGCCTGGACATCTCCGCCGGCGAACTGGTGGTGCTGATCGGACCGTCGGGCTGCGGCAAGTCCACGGTGCTCCGGATGGTCAACCGCCTCGTCGAACCGACCGGCGGCCGGATCCTGCTCGGCGGCGAGGACGTCACCCGGGTCGACCCGGTCCGGCTGCGCCGCCGGATCGGCTACGTGATCCAGAACGTCGGGCTCTTTCCCCACCAGACGGTCAGCGCCAACGTCGCCACCGTGCCCCGGCTGCTCGGCTGGCCCCGCCAGCGCAGCCGCCGCCGGGTCGACGAGCTGCTGGAACTGGTCGGGCTCGACCCGGCCACGTTCGGCCGCCGCTACCCGCACGAGCTCTCGGGCGGGCAGCGGCAGCGGGTCGGGGTGGCCCGGGCCCTCGCCGCCGACCCGGTGGTGCTGCTGATGGACGAGCCGTTCTCGGCCGTCGACCCCATCGTGCGGACCCGGTTGCAGGAGGAGTTCCTCCGGCTGCAGGCCGAGGTGCGCAAGACCATCGTGCTGGTCACCCACGACCTGGACGAGGCTGTCCGGCTGGGCGACCGGATCGCGGTGCTCTCCGAGGGCGGGCGCCTGGAGCAGTACGACACCCCCACCGCCGTGCTCGGCGCGCCCGCCACGCCCTTCGTGCGGGAGTTCGTGGGCGCCGACCGGGGCATCCGCCGGCTGGCGGTCACCCCGATCACCGGCGAGGCCGTCGAACCGCTGCCGGAGACCGGGGTGGCCGAACTGCCGACGATGCCGCTCGGCGGCTCGGCGTACGACGCGCTGGGGGTGTTGCTGACCTCGGCCGCGGACCGGGTGGTGGTCACCGACGGGGGGCGGCCGGTCGGCGTGCTCAGCCGGGCGCGGCTGCTCGAACTCGGCACGCCCGAACGGTGAGGCTCGGCCGGGTCAGGCCCGGCCGCCGAGGCTGGCCACGCCGATGATCCAGCCGGCGAGGAAGCCGTAGGTCGCGCCGGTGCCGCCCGCCTGGATCGCCGTGAGCAGCGACGGCTCCGGGCCGAGGAAGGCGGCGAGCAGCGAGGCGAACCCGCTGGCCAGGACGTACGCGGCCCAGCCGGAGAAGAACTGCGTCCCCGAGCCCTGCACCCGGGCCGCCTGCGACGTGGGCAGCAGGTAGAGGAAGAGCGCCGCGAGGATGACGAGCAGGACGGCCCGAAGGTTCGCCACGAGCAGGCCGCCGGTCGCACCTTCACCGTCGAAGTGCCACGCCGGCCAGGAGAGCAGTTGCAGATACCAGCCGCCGGCGGCGTTCGGGTCGGTACCCGCGGCCCAGCCGACGTACGCCGGGCTGCCGCAGACCGCGACCAGGAGGAGCGCGGCGAACGCGCCCGTGCCCGCCGCCGACCCGTAGCGACCGCCGGTCCGTGGCGGGTTGGTGAGCGCCATGATCGGATCAGTTCCCGGCGGACCACGGGAGGCAAACCTGCCCGGGGCCGTCGGTCGCCGTCACCGGTGCGGGTGCTTCATCAGGTAGTCGATGAACGCGGCCCGCAGCAGCGGCGCGGACTCCTCGTAGCCGTGCCCGGTCAACTCCCGCCACAGCGCCGCCGCCTCGTCGATCGTCGGCCCGACCGAGTTGGGCGCGCCGTCGAGCGCGGCGGCCTCGTCCGCGTTCGGCAGGTGCCGCAGTACGGACCAGAAGAAGCGCACGTCACGGCGATCCCGGGCGACCGCGAACGCCCGCTCCCGCAGCTCCTCAGTGGACAGCGCGTCGAGTTCCTCGAACGACGGGCCGGCGGAGGTCGATGGTGTGTCGGTCATGCCGCCGAGCCTAACCGGCGAGATCACTCCCGGCCGGGTGGACGCGGCAGCAGCTCACCGCCCACCGGTGTCCCACCAGCGCGGACCGGTCTCCCAGCGGGGCTCACTCCAGGGGTCCACGGGGCTCTCCGGGGACCGGGCCGGCACCGCGGGCGGCCAGTCGCCGACCGGGTCCGCCGGGGGCTCCGTCCAGCCCGTGCCGATCCGGCCGTCCCCGGCGGGAACGGGTTCCGCCGCCGCACCGGTCGCCGGGCGGCCGTACGCCTCGACCAGCCGGGTGGCGAGCAGCCCGACGCCGAGCACCGCCGCGCCGAGCGCCCACCGGCTCACCGTCCAGCCCCGGGCCTGCGCGTACGCGAGGAAGACCGTGACCAGGCACACCGCCAGCAGGGTGCCGAAGACGCCGCCCCGCCGGCCGTAGGCGCTGGTGCCGGCCAGCAGCGCCAGGCCGACCGCGAGCACCGTCCAGTCCAGCCCGGGGTCGGGCGCCACCGGGCCGGTGTCCCGGCTGGCGGCTAGCATGCCGGCCAGCGCGGCCAGCACGGTGGAGCCGACGAGCGCGCCGGAGGTGACCACCGCCGCCACCGCCCCGCGACGGCGGGCCGGGTCCACGACCGGGCGGAACCGGCCGACCAGCCGACGGACGGCCCGCACCGCGCCGAACAGCCCGCCGAGCACCGCGACGGCCGCGAAACCGACGAAGAGGTACAGGGCGTCGCTGCCCGGGTCGAATTCGCCCTGCGGCAGGACCGGCGCGGAGCGCTGTTCGACGTACACGATCACCCCGGCCGCACCGGCGAGGGACGCCGCCCAGCCGGGGACGTGCAGCACCACCACGACCAGCGCCAGGGCGAGCCCGCCCAGCGCGGCGACGGCCAGGGCCGGCCCGGCGGCAGCTCCGGTGCCCCGGTCGCCCTGCTCGGCCACGTGCAGCGCGGCGGCGACCGCCACCGGGCCGACGGCCAGGTTCACCGCGGCGGTACGCAGGGTCAACCCGGCGGCCAGCGCCAGCAGCCCGAACACGACCGCGTCGAGAAGCAGGGAACGCAGCGCGTCGCCGCGCAGCGCGGCCGGGTCCTCCTGCCAGAGCAGGTAGGTCAGGACGCCCAGCCCGGCCAGGAGCAGCAGCTCCCACACGACGTGGACGGCGAACCGGTCGCGCCCGGGTTCACCGTGCGCGGGGTCGTCGAAGACGTTCTCCAGGACGGCGGCGGGGATGCCGGACGCGGGCTCGGGAGACGGCTCACGCCCCGGTTCGTCGTACCGCATGACGCCGCCTCCCACGTGGCCGCCGTCCAGCCAGTCCGACGCGCGGGCGGACCGGGGCGGCGCTGCTCTCCGGTCGCAGGCACCGTACCCGCGTGGGAGGCCGGGCGTAACCCCCCGAGATCAGCGCGGGCCGGGGCGGCCGTCCCGGCCGCCGGGCTCGCGGTCCTCGTCGTCCTGCTGCTCCGGAACCCGGCAGGAGCGCTCCAGCCAGAGCGCCGCCGCCACCAGCGCCAGCCCGGCGAGCAGGCCGGCGCCGGCGATGGGCCGGTCGCCCATCGCGGCGTCGGTGCGCTCCACGAAGAGCCAGCCGGTCAGCCCGGCGAAGAACCCGGCGAAGATCGCGCCGGCCAGCGCGGACGCCTTGGCCAGCACGACGAAGCGGGCCACCAGCAGCGGATTGACCGGGTCGCGGCCCGGCCTGCGCTCGATGCGCCCCCGGGTGTTGACCGCGGCGTACCCCTCCAGCACGGCCAGCGCGGCGAGCGTCACCACCGGCAGCCAGGGAAGATTGGGCAGGTAGTCGTAGTAGAGGGTGCTGATCAGCAGCCAGGCCACCGCGGCGGCGCCGAGGCCGGCCACCACCAGGGTGGAGATCCGGGTCGGGCCCATCCGGGACCGGTCGGGGCCCGCCCCGCCCGGTCGTGGGGACTGCGCCTGCGTCATGCCGGCCGGCTCCACTGGGTCATGCCGTCGACTCTATCGTCAGATCCGGCCGGGGGCGCAGATCCAGCGCGTCGTCAGCCGCCGGACCGGTGTTGAGCAGGTCGGTCAGCCAGCCGTGGCCGGGCAGCCGTCCGTAGGGCTGGATGTCGATCCACGGCCGCAGCACGAAGGCCCGCAGGTGTGCCCGGGGATGCGGCAGGGTCAGCTCGGGGTCGTCGCTGAGCACCGGCTCGTCACCGTCGGCCCACACGGCGACGACGTCCACGTCGAGGGTGCGCGGCCCGAAGCGCCGCCGCGGGTCGCGGGTGCGCCCGGCGGCGCGCTCCGCCGCCCGCGCCCGCTCCAGCCAGTCGTACGGGGTCGCGGCGGGATCCTCGGCGAGCAGCACGGCGTTCAGGTACGCGGGCTGCTCGGCGTCCCCCCACGGTGGAGTCTCGTACACGCCGGAGACGAGGAGCACGCTGTCGCCGAACGCCGAGACAGCCGAGGACAGGTGGGCCAGCCGGTCGCCGAGGTTGCTGCCCAGGGAGAGGACGGCGCGGGTCATCGGTGCCGCCGCCGCGTCATCGTGACGGCCACGTCGGTGAAGGCGTGCGGGACGGGCGCCTCCGGCTTGTGCACGGTGACCGTGGCGGCCTCTACCCGGGGGTCGGCCAGACAGACGTCCAGCAGCCGGTCGGCGAGCGTCTCGATCAGGTTGACCGGCTCGCCCGTGACCACCTCGACCAGTCGCCCGGCCAGTTCGCCGTAGTGGACGGTGTCGCCCACCTCGTCGGAGCGGGCCGCCGGGGCGAGGTCCATCTCCAGGACGGCGTCGACCACGAAGTCCTGCCCCTGGGCGCGCTCGAAGTCGTACACCCCGTGCCGGCCGTGCGCCCGCAGGCCGGTCAGCTGGATCCGGTCGGTCATCGGTCTCCTCCGTGCTCGGCGGTGCGCTCCGCCCGGCCGGCGCTCGCCTGGGCCGGGCGGTCCGCACCGGTGGACGTGGGTGCCAGGCGGGGCGCGCCCGTGGCCTGCCATACGGCGAGGGCGTCCACGGTGGCCCGGACGTCGTGCACGCGTACGCCCCAGGCCCCGGCCGCCACCGCGAGCAGGCTGGTGGCGACGGTGGCCACGTCGCGGTCGTCCGTGGGGCGGGGGACGCCGTCGGGGCCGGCCAGCAGCCGCCCCAGGTACGACTTGCGGCTGGACGCGAAGAGCAGCGGAAAGCCGAGGTCCAGCAGCTCGGACAGGCGGCTGCTCAGCTCCCAGTTGTGGGCGGCCGTCTTGGCGAAGCCCAGCCCCGGGTCGATGACGATGCGGTCGGCGGCGACTCCGGCCCGCAGCGCCTCGTCGACGCGGCGGCCCAGCTCGGCGCGCACGTCGGCGACCACGTCGGTGTAGCGCGCCAGCTCCCCCATCTCGCGGGAGTGGCCCCGCCAGTGCATCAGCACCCACGGGCAGCCGGCGTCGCGCACCACCCGGGCCATGTCGGGGTCGGCGAGGCCACCGGAGACGTCGTTGACGACGGCCGCCCCGGCGGCCAGGGCCGCCTCGGCGACCCGCGCGCGGGTGGTGTCGATGCTGACCGGCACGCCGACGGCGGTCAGCTCCCGGATCACGGGAACCACCCGGGCCGCCTCGATCTCCGCGTCGACGCGGTCGGATCCGGGCCGGGTGGACTCGCCGCCGACGTCCACCAGGTGGGCGCCGTCGGCCCGCAGCCGCACGCCGTGTCCGACGGCGGCGTCGAGGTCGGCGTACCGTCCGCCGTCGGAGAAGGAGTCGGGCGTGACGTTGAGGACGCCCATCACCACCGGGGTCGAGGCCCGTACCAGATCGGTCACGGCTAGACGGTACCGGTCGGCCGGGGCGTCCCGAGCGGGCCGGGTCGAGGGCGGTGACATGCACTTTCGAACGGGTGTACGATCGGTCGTCCTGGTCGGATCGGGCAGACTCTTCGCGGCTTGTCGCAAACAGTGGGTGCCCGTACGCTTTGGAACTGCCCGGCATCGAGATGGCGAAGCCTGGAGGGAGGGCCAAAGCGGGAAAATCCGCCCAAAGCTCGCCACCCTCCGTGGCGGGTAACGAACGCAGGGTCGCCGACGCTGCGTACCGGGAGCACCGTTCCCGCCAGGCATGCCTACTGCACCACCGCGGCGCCGCCGGCCGCGACTTGGGGAGGTTCCAGTGATCGCCATCGAGCTCATGGAGACAGCGACGTCCGCCGCCGCCCACACGCTCTCCACCCTGGCGTCGACTCCACTCGCCGAGCCCGCGCCCAAGGGCATCGACACCAACGGTGTCGTCACATTCTTCGCCAGCAAGATCGCCCCGATCCTGCTGGCCGTGCTGGGCGTCATCTTCATCGGGCGGGCCAGCCGGGGTGAGATCTCCAAGGTCCTCACCAGCTCGGCGATCGCGATCGTCGGGCTCGCCTTCATCGCCGGAGCCGCCACACTGTTCTTCATCGGCGACTACCTGATCGACCTGATCTTCGAATAGGCGCGGGCACGAGATGCGGCTGCGCACCGACGACGACATCTACCGGGCTCGCCTGGTCTACCTCGGGCCGCCCGGCTACACCCTTCCCGTCCACCTGCCGTACGCCCAGTACGGGCTGTTCATGCTGCTCGTTCCCCTCTACATGTTCATCCACTGGCTGTTCACGTTGCAGGTCGAGCTCTTCCCCGCCTGGGAGATCGCGCTCGCCATCGTGAGCACCTCGTTCATCTTCCGGCACGTCGACCCCGACCGGCCCGCGCGCATGGTGATCCGCACCGCGCTGACCGACTGGCGGCGGACCCGGGAGCCGGCCGCGGAACAGCGGGACCCCCGCCTGGTCGGCAGTCGGATCAGGATCCGGGAGGAACTGGCATGACCGGTCGTACGCCGATCAGGCAGTCGAACGACGCGGGTGAGGCGGTCGCATGAATCGCAGTTCCACGCCGGGTCCCCCGGCAGGGCGTCCGATCGCCGCACACGGTAACCGTGCGCGCTCGTTCGACTACCCGAACGACCCCGAGGTGGACGAGATCGCCCCCGATCCGGCCCTGGTGACGACGCCCGGGCACGGCGGCGTGGGCGTCTTCCAGGCACCCCGTCCGGCGCCACGCCGGAAGCCGCCGGCCGAGCCGCAACCCGCCGGCGACAGCGCCGACATCGATTCGCCCTTCCTCGACCTGTTCGGCGGAACGCGCTCCCGCGCGACCCGGCCGACGGCTCCCCCGCAGCGGGCCACCGGGCGGGAGCAGCCCGCGATCCCGCAGCAACCGGCCGCCGCACCGGCACCGGCGGCGCTCCCGCCGGCTCCCGCACCCCCGCCGCCGCCCGCGCGGACGGGCCACCAGGCACACGCGGCCCACCAGGCCGACGCGATCGACCGGGTGCCCTCCGGGGAGACGACCGATCGCCTCCCCGCCGCGTACGAGTCCGCCCGACCGGCCAGGTCCCGCGTGCCGCACCAGCCCGGAGACCGGCTGCCCACGCTCCGCCCACCGGCGGAGGACCCGGCGGCCGCCGCGCCGCCCACCGCGGTGGCACCGCCGTCGTCCCATCCGGCGCCCCCGCATCCGGCACCGCTCGACCCGCCACCGCCGGACCCGGCGCCCGAGCAGGCACCCCACCGCACCGGGGAGCGTCCGCCGCAGCGGGCCGGCCAGGAGGTGGCGCCGCCACGGCAACGCTCCGCCGGCCGGCGCGACCTACCCATCAAGCCGGTCCGGGTCAAGGCACCGAAGATCAAGTTCGGTGACCGGGACCCAGCGGTCGAGCTGGCGATCACCGAGATCGCCGGCCACCTCACCTTCACCCCCAACACCGTCACCGCGTGGTACTGGCTGCCCGAGGTGCGCTGGGCGTTCCGCCCGGACGCGGAACGGGAAGCCCTGCTCTCGGCGATCTCCGAGCAGTACGCCGGCCTGGCCGGCTTCCGGCTGCACCTGCGGCGCACCACCCGCCCCTTCCCGGCCGACGAGTGGGCCCGCACCATCGACGCGCACACCGCCGCGCCGCTGCCCGACGTCCCCGGCACCACCGGCTGGGGTGACCACCTGGTGGCCGCGCAGCGGCACCTGCTCTCGGTCAACCACGCCGAGGGGCAGACCTACCTCGGCGTCACCTTCGCCCGGCGGTCCCTCGGCGACTCGTTCACCGAGCGGGTGCTGCGCACGTTCGGCCGGGGCGTGGCCGAAGGCGAACGCCGCAAGCTCGGCCGCACCGTCGAGCAGTTCGACGAGGTGCTGGGCGCGTTCGGCATGCGCGGGCGGCGGGTCACCGCACAGGAACTCGAGTGGCTCCTCTACCGCTCGGTGGCGCTCTGCATGGCGCCGCCCGGCGAACTCTCCCCGCTCACCGACGGGCGGTGGGAACGCGGCGACCTGCTCGCCCTCACCGAGCAGGTCGAGCGCTACCGCAGCCCGTACGGCTCCACCGTCAAGCTGGTCAACCGGATGACCGGCGAGGAACGCCACGTCGCCGTGCTGGCGGTCGGCCGGATGGAGCCGCTGGAGATCCCCGAGCGGCACGAGCCCTGGCTGCACTTCCACGAGCGGCTGCCCTGGCCCATGGAGCTGTCCACCCGGGTCGACATCCTCGGCTCCGGCGACTCCTTCCGAAACCTCGAACACCGGCTGCGGATGATCCGCTCCCAGCAGCTCGACTACGCGGAACACGGCATCGACGCCCCGCCCGAGCTGGAGCGGCTGGCCAAGCGTGCCCTGGTGATCGGCGACGAGATGACCACCGGGCTGCCGGTCGACTCCGCCCGCGCGCACGGCTGGCACCGGATCGCCGTCGGCGGCCGCAACCGCGAGGAGTGCCTGGAGCGGGCCCGCCGGCTGATCCAGCTCTACTCCCGCGAGCTGCGGATCTCGCTGCAACACCCGAAGAACCAGGACTGGCTCGCCCGCGAGTTCATCCCCGGCGAGCCGATCGCCAACACCGGCTACGTCCGGCGGATGCCGGTCAACCTGCTCGCCGCCGCACTCCCGCAGGCCGCATCCACCGTCGGCGACCGGCGCGGCGACCTCATCGGGCGCACCGCCGGCACCTGCCGCCGGCCGGTCTTCCTCGACCTGCACTTCCCGATGGAAGTACGCGAACGCTCCGGGCTCGCCGTCTTCGTGGCCGAACCGGGCGGCGGCAAGTCCACCCTGCTCGGCGCGCTCGGCTACCTCGCGGCCCGACGCGGCGTCCAGGTGACATTGCTCGACCCGTCCGGCCCGCTCGCCCGGCTCTGCGCCATGCCGGAGCTGCGGCCGTACTCGCGGGTGCTGAACCTGACCGGCTCCGAGCACGGCACCCTCGCCCCGTACTCGCTCATTCCGACGCCGCTGCGCAGCGAGTTCGGCACCGGAGCGGCGGGTGACCGGGAGTTCGAGATCGCGGTCTCCAACGCCCGCGCCGAGCGGCGGATGCTGGTGCAGGACATCTGCATGATGCTGGTGCCCCCGCAGGTCGCCCGCGAGGCGTCCACCGCCACCCTCTTCCGGCACGCCGTACGCCAGGTGCCGGCGGAGGAGACCTCCACCCTGGACGACGTGGTCGCCTGCCTCAGCCAACTCGACGACGACACCGGCAAGGAACTGGCGAATCTGCTGCTCGACACCGCCGAGATGCCGCTGGCCATGCTCTTCTTCGGCCGGCCGCCGGAGGGGCTGCTCGGTGCGGACGCCGCACTCACCGTGATCACCATGGCCGGGCTGCGCCTGCCCGACCTGAAGATCGAACGCGAGTACTGGTCCGCCGAGGAGGCGCTGGCCCTGCCGATGCTGCACACCGCGCACCGGCTCGCGGTACGCCGCTGCTACGGCGGCTCGATGTCGTCCCGGAAGCTGGTCGGCCTGGACGAGGCGCACTTCATGGAGGGATGGCGCTCCGGGCGGTCGTTCCTGGTCCGGCTCGCACGCGACTCCCGCAAGTGGAACCTCGCCGCGCTGGTGGCCTCGCAGAACCCGCGCGACATCCTCGGCCTCGACGTCCAGAACCTGGTCTCGACCGTCTTCGTCGGCCGGATCGCCGAGGACGAGGAGATCGCCTCCGAAGCGCTGCGCCTGCTGCGGGTGCCGGTCAACGACGGCTACGAGGCCACCCTCGCCTCCCTCTCCACCGCGGACGCCACCAGCGCGACCCGGCTCGGCTTCCGGGAATTCGTCATGCGCGACGTCGACGGCCGGGTGCAGAAGGTCAGGGTCGACGTCTCGTACGTCGACGGTCTGCTGGATCACCTCGACACCACACCCGCCGCGATCGCCGCGGCGGCCGGGGTGCTGCCGGCCATCCTGCCGAACATGGAGGCATGACATGGCGCGGGCCCGGGCACGGTTGGCGGCGTTCCTGCTCGCGCTCGGCGTACTCGCCGGTGCCACGATCGGCTGGCCGGCCGTCGGCGCTGCAGCGGCCGGCCCGGCACCGCTGACGGCCCAGGCCAACGCCAACCTCTGCACCACACCCGAGTGGCAGGCCGACTTCCGCGCCTGCGTCGCAAAGCTCAAGGAAGTCGCCGAAGACGACGTCAAGTGCCGGAACGCCCCGACGCCCGGTGCTCCCGACTCCGGGCTCGCCGGCTGGTTTGCATCGCGACCGGACTCGGCCAAACTGCCGGGCCCGAAGGGTTTCTACAGCGACTACGGCTACGCCGGATACAGCTACTCCACCTACGATGTCGACAGCGGTTGTGCGACCGCGGTGCTGCACCCCGACTACAAGTTCACCAACACCGTCGCCAACGGCGAGTTCATGATCGCCACTGCGATCGTGGGCGCCTCGAACGCGCTGCGGGAGCGCGCCTGGGATCCGCGGTCGATGTGGGGCTGGGCTGACCCGCTGGTGGACCAGGCGACCAAGGCCGTCTACCAGAAGGTGTTCAGCGTCTTCGGCATCGTCACGCTCTGCGTGGTCGGGCTGTACCTGCTCTGGCGCTCCCGCCAGTCGGACATGAGCAACACGATGACCACGGCGGGCTGGGCGCTGTTGGTGATGGTGGCGGTGACCGCCCTGGCCGCCTGGCCGATCAAGTCGGCCAACATCGCCGACGGCACCCTCATCGCCACCCTGGGAGTGGTGCACGACGCTGTCGGCCCGGCCACTAAGGACACCCCGCCAAGCCAGTGCGACGACCCGAACCCAGAGGCGTGCAAAGACAACCGTCCGCCCGCTGTCCGGGCCAGTGACACGGCGACAGAGGCCATGCTCTACCGCAACTGGCTGCGTGGTGTGCTCGGCTCCGCGGACACCGAGACCGCGAAGAAGTATGGACCAGCCCTCTACGACGCCAAGTCGCTCTCCTGGGAGGAGGCGGCGAAGCTCCGCTCGAATCCGGCCACGCGCGAAGCCACCATCAAGGCCAAGCAGCAGCAGTGGGCGCGGGTCGCGCAGCAGATCGAGACTGAGGACCCGGAGGCGTACGAGTACCTTCAGGGCGTCCGGGACATGGACCGGGTGGGCTCCGGGTTCATCGCGGTGCTGGCCGCCGTGCTCTTCGCCATGTTCGACCTGACCGCCTCGCTGCTGGTGCTACTGGGCTTTCTGATCTTCCGCTGGGCGGTTATCGCCGCGCCGATCCTCGGCACGGTGGGCCTGATGCGTCCCGCCAGCGCCGGGCTGCGGCGGTTGGCGAACGCGGTGGTGGCGGCCGTATTCAACATCGCCATCTTCGGCACCGGCGCCGCCATCTATCTCTTCGCGGTCGACCTCATCATGAGCACGCCGACCCTGCCCGGTTGGCTCCAGGTGGTGCTGGTCTGGCTCTGCGGTGTGGTCGGCTGGCTGCTGCTGCGTCCCTACCGGCGGATCACCCAGCTCGGTGGTAAGGACAGCAGCGAGGCGGTCGGCTCGGCCGGCTCGTGGCACCGGCGCTTCTTCCGGGACATACGCACCGCCGCGAGGCTGGACGTGGCGGAGCCCGGCGGCACGGCCGAGCCCGCGATGGGCCGGCGCCGTGCCGTCGTGGCGGAACAGACGACCCTGCGGCCGGAGGCCCGCCGGGAAGATCCGGCACACGCCGCCGCCCGCAGCGGAGGTGAGGAGCGGCTGCGGCCCGACGGCCGCGAGCAGGCCACCGAGAAGGTCACTGAGGAGGCGGCACCGACCGAGGACCGGGGTGCCTCCCGCCCGGTCGCGCCCCGGCCCCGGCGGCGGCAGCCCGCCACCTGGACGGAGCCGGACGTGCCGGACGAGAGCCCCTCTTTCGCCATCTACCGTCCTGGATCAGCAGAACGGGAGCCTGCCCGACCCAGTCAACGGATCCGCTCCGAGGCGCGGTGAGTACGGTGCGGCGTGCAGTCGAATTCCTGTTCACCCGGGTGCTTCGGTCCCGACTCGGCATCGCGATCGGCATCGCCGTCCTCGTGTTCGGGATCATCGGGGCGGCCCGGTTGGTAGCCGGGCCGGGCGATCCCACATCCGGGCTCAGCAACCGACCGAGCCGACCGATCACCACAGTCGCTCCGACCGCCGGTGACGACGGAGCGTTCTCGACGGGCGCTCCCCCCTCCCCGGTGACCCGACCCGGCGACCTCACGCCGGAAGAGACCGCCGAGCGCTTCGTCGCCGCCTGGCTCGGCAAGCCGGGCATCACAGCGGAGAGGTGGCAGGCGGGCCTACGTCCCCTGTCGACCCCGGCGCTGACCGACAAGCTGGCTGGCGCCGACCCGTCAGGGGTACCGGCCGGGCAGGTGGGCGGCGACATCGCGCTCCGGCCGCGGGCCGAGAACTTCGTCGAGGTGCTGGTCCCATTCGACACGGGACGGCTCCGCCTCGAACTGGTAGCGCCCGACGGGCGGTGGCTGGTGGACGCGGTGGACTGGGAGCAGGAATGAGCGATGAGACCCGACCCCGCCGGCGGTTCCGGATCGGCGCCCTGGCCGCCGGGTTGACGGTGACGCTCGCACTCCTTTGCTGCACCGGCGGCGCTGGTGCCTTCTTCCTCACAGAACTGGGCGGCGACACCGCTGATCCGATGACACGGGCAAGCATGGAGTGCATCGAGAACCAGCGGATCGACATCCGGGGAAAGATGCCCCGGATGTCCCAGTACGGGGAAATCGAGCTCCGCAACGCCGCCCGGATCATCAAGGTCGGGCAGGAGATGAAGGTACCGCCCCGCGGCTGGGTGGTCGCCATTGCGACCGCCATGCAGGAGTCCCGGCTGCGCAACCTGGCGAACCGGACCGTGGGCGAGTCCAAGAACCTGCCCAATGAGGGCGTCGGCGCCGACCACGACTCCGTCGGCCTCTTCCAACAGCGGGCGAGCTGGGGCAGCGTGGCGCAGCGGATGACGCCCGAGTACGCCGCCCGGAAGTTCTACGAAAAGCTGATCAAGGTGCCTGGCTGGGAACGGATGCCGCTGACCCGGGCCGCGCAGGCGGTCCAGATCAGCGCCTTCCCGGACGCGTACGCCAAGCACGAGGAACTCGCCGCACGGATAGTCAACGCGTTGGCCGGCGGGGCGGCACGAATCGTGCTGATCGACGGGAAACAGGCGTGCGATCGCGCCGCCAGCGGGCAGGTTGCCCCCTCCGGCTGGACGCCTCCCATTCCGGGCGACGTCGGTTCGGGCTTCCGTACGGCGGAGCGACCTGCGCACAACGGGGTCGACATCGGTGCCCCGAAGGGGACTCCGATCCGGATGGCCGCCACCGGTCGCGTCCTGGTCTCCCGCTGCGATCCCGACAATCGGGGCCGGCTCAGCTGCGACGTGGACGGCTGGCCGAACAAGGGCGGCTGCGGCTGGTTCGTCGACGTCCTGCACGCCGGCGGGTTCGTCACCCGCTACTGCCATATGGTGAGCAAGCCTCGGGTCGAGGTCGGTCAACTCGTCGAGGCGGGGACAGTCATCGGCGAGGTGGGCAGCAGCGGCAACTCCTCGGGCCCGCACCTGCACTTCGAAGTACACGAGGACGGGGACAGGAGCAGCCGAGGCGCCATCGACCCGGTGCCGTTCATGCGGTCGCGCGGCGCGCCGCTCAAGGGCGTGGGATGAGACGCTCGCCGTCATGAACGAGCCACTTCCTGACCCGTTCGCCGACCAGCCGGACTGGGCGCCCCGGCCGCCCCGACCGATCGAGATCGTGCCGGCCACCGGCCGCGTCGAACTGCGGGGGCAACGCGTGCTGGTCGGCCTGCCCGGACTGGGGTGGCGCGGAGACCTTCGCGCCGACGATCGGGTGGTGCAGGGCAGCCGGACCTACGTCCCGGTCATCCCCGAGCACGAGTGGTACCGGGCGGAGGCCGACCAGGTGGAGGTCTTCGCTCCGCTGGTCCCGGTCGAGCGGGTCTGGGTGGAGACGGTGGCGCCCCGGAGGCCGGACGCGTCGGCGGATCGTGCAGCGGGCGTCCGTCTGGTCTCCCTGGACGCACCCGCGCACCGCGCCCCGACTCCGGTCTTCGAGGCGGACGCCGTCACGGGTCGCCGAGTGGTGCACATCGTGGACTCCGTCGAGCACCGGGACCTGCGAGCCGTCACCGAGAGCTACTCCGGCGCGGAGGGCGACATCTGCGTGCGAGTGACGCCGGAGATGGACTGGTACCGCTGGGCCTGGAGGGGGCAGTCACCAACCACACTGGAGGTCCCGGTGCACCTGCTCTGGATCGAGTGACAGCTCAGCCTGCCTTACGACCGCTGCAGACTCGCCACCCTTCGTCCTTCTCAACCACGTCGAACACCCATTCCTCACGTCGGCTGCTGCGAGGCTGGCCATTGGCCGATCCGGAGATGGTGAGTGTCGTGGCAACTGATTCGCCCTCACTCGTCTCGATGCGAGTGAGCGGCCCCCAACTGACTCTGACCACGACGCCAAAGTTGGCCTCGCGCTGCTCGATCTCGCTCCGCAAGCCGGAGACTGCAGCCCGATTGCCGTTCTGTTCGCAGGTGAAGAGGTTGGCGCGGGTGTCGTTGCGGTCCACAAGGAAGGCGCGGAGGTAGTTGTCCACCACCACGTCGGGCGCGCTCCGGTCCGGTGCGGCGGCCCGGTTGTAGAGCACGTATCCGGCGGCCACCCCGCCGAGGCAGAGCGCCACGACGACGCTCGCTACCACGGTGAGCACGGTGCGTAACCGCCGCCGTGTCCGTGGCCGCTCCGGGGCCGGGGCCGGCGAAGGCGGCGCCAGGTGGTCGGAGGGGGGCCGTTGCGCCGGTACGCGGGAGACCTGGGAACCGGCGGGGGGCTGCACTGATTCCACCCTCTGAGGCTAGCGGCTGGAGGCGATTGACCCAATGCCCCAGATCCAGCGGATCGTGACGGACCAGCCTCGATCGGTGAGTTCCACGACATCACCGGCGCAGTGCCGACGCGCATCCCGGACGAGTCGGCCCGCCTGGGTTACGGTCTCTGCGCGGGGAGGGGTTGCCAACCTCGGGCAGAGGGGGTGGACGCGGTGGCCGGTCCGAAGGCACGCACAGGCCGCGCCGCCGCACTGCACCGGGGAGTCGCCGCCACCGCGACCGCTGCCGCCGGCGTCCTCGACGACACCCGGCCCGCCCCCGCCGACCAGCGCCGCCAGTACGAACTGGCCGACCGCCTCCGGTCCGCGGCGGCGGTGCTGGCCCCCGGCTGGGCGGGTGCTCCCCTGGAGACGATGGCACCGACCTCACCGGCCGGTGAGGGCCCGCCTCCCTTCGTCCGGGTCGGGACGGCGGCACCTCTGGACGACGCCCGGTTCCCCGCGCTGGTGCCGTTGCTCGGCACGGGTCACCTCTCGGTGGATGTCGACGCCCGGGATCCCCGGGTCGCGGGGCTGCTCCGAGGCGTACTGCTGCGGTTGCTGGCGGCGACCCCGGCCGGGGCGCTGCTGGTCCGCGCGGTGGACGCGACCGGCACGGCCCTCGCGCCGTTCGCGCCACTCGCGGACGCGGGCCTGCTGCCGCCTCCGGCGGTGGACGTGGCGGGTCTGCGGGCGGTGCTCACCGAGGCCGAGCAGTGGGTGGCTCCGGGGGCGAGCGGGCGGCGCCGGCATGACCGGACGCTGCTGCTGGTGATCGCCGCGCTGCCCGAGTCGACCGGTTCCACCGACCTGGCCCGGATCGAGGCCCTGGCCGAGCCGGGCCGCTCCGCGGGACTGCACCTCGTCGTGGCGGGCTGGCCCCCGGCGGGCGGCCGGGAGCCGCTACCGCAGGCGACTCCGCTGGCGGTCCGCACCGCGTACTCGCTGCTGGGTGACCCGCCAGGCGGGTCGTTCGCCGGTCCGGGCGCCGACCCTCCGGGCGGGCTCAACTCGCCGGTGTTCATCGAGGCGGACCCGCCGACCGAACTCGTCGATGCGGTCTGTCGCCGGCTGGCAGCGCAGGTGGAGGCGGGTTCACGGCTGGCGCTGACCGATCTGCTGCCGTCGGCCGAGGATGAGCTGTGGACGGCCGGCGGAGTGGGCGGGCTGACCACGACCGTCGGGGATGCCGGTGGCCGCCCGGTGTCCCTCGGTTTCACGGAGTTGACGCCGCACTGGCTGGTCAGCGGCCGCTCGGGCGCGGGCCGGTCCACCTTCCTCACCACCGCGCTGCTCGGCCTGACCGCCCGGTACGGCCCCGACGAGCTGGCCCTCTACCTGGCGGATCTCGCCGACGCCGAGTCCTTCGTGGAGTTCCTCCAGACCGAGCGGGACCGGTCGTGGATCCCGCAGGTCCGGGCCGCCGCGATGGCCGCCGACCGAGAGTACGTGCTGAGCCTGCTCGACGAACTGTTGGCGGAGGTGCGGCGGCGCGAGGAGGCGGGTAGCCGGGCCGGCGGGCAGCGCTTCGCCGAGCTGCGGCAGCACCGGCCCATGCCCCGGGTCGTCTGCGTGCTCGACAACCTTCCGCTGCTCTTCGCCGAGCGGGACCGGCTGTCCGTCGACGCCGCCGCCCGGCTGGACGCGCTGGCCCGCACGGGACGCGCGTACGGGGTGCACCTGGTGCTGGCCGGCGAGGGTGATCTGGGGTTGGGCTCGCGTACCGACCGGGACTCGATGCTGGGGCAGTTCCCGGTGCGGGTGGCGCTGCCCGGCGGGGGTGCCATCCTGGAGCCGACAAACGACTCGGCCGCCGGGCTGCCGGTGGGCAGCGCCGTGGTGAACACCGCCGGTGGGCTGGGCGGGCCCCGGGGCGCGATCCGGGGGCACGAGCGGATGGTCCGGTTCCCGGATCCGCAGGATCATCCCGACACCGTGGAGGCCCTGCGGCACCGGCTCTGGTCGGCCCGCCCGGAGGGGGCCAACCCGCCGGTGGTCTTCGCCGGTTACGCCCGCCCGCTGCTGCGCAACGATCCCCGGTACCGGGCCGCGCTGGCCGGGCGGGCGCCCGGTCCCGCCGCCCTGCTTGGCCGAGCGGTGGACGTGCCCCGGAGCACCGTCGCGGTGTCGCTCGGGCCGGCCCCGGGGCGCAACCTGGCCGTGCTCGGCCCCGGACCGGAAGCGGCCCGGCTGCTGGCCACGGCAGCACGCAGCACGGCGGCGCACCACGAGCCGGGGACCGCCCGCTTCGTGCTCGCCGCGCCGGACGAGGAGTGCCGGGCGCTGGCCGGGGCGTTGGCAACCGAGCTGGCCGGGCGGCACCCGGTGGACACAGTGGATCTTGCCGGCCTGCTCGACGTCGTGGACGACGCCGTGCCGACCTACCTGGTGGTCTTCGGACTGGACGTGCCGACGCCGGAGCAGTTGCCCCCGGAGCGGCTGCGCGCGCTGCTGCGGGAGGGGCCGCCCGCCGGCCGGCACCTGCTGGGCCGCTGGCGGACGGTGCCGTCGTTCGCGGCGTTGCTGGAACCGGAGGGCGAGGTGGACAAGCTCGCCGCCGTGGCCGTGGTGGACCTGCCGGGCGCGCAGCTCGCGTCGGTCTTCGGCCGGCAGGTGCAGTGGCGGCCCCGCCCAGGCCGGGCGGTGCTCTGGGACGGCCCCGGCGAGCAGGGCACCGTGCTGGTCCCGTTCGCCGAGGAGGGGAAGCCTGCATGACCCGCGGCGGAACTCAGCACAGGAGGGGGCAGGCCGCGCCGGGGCGGCAGCGTTCCGGCGCCGATCCCGTCTCGGACCGCACCGACACCGCGGGGGCGGCGGACACCGTCGGGGGCGGCGACGCGGTGCCTGCCGGGTGGACCGAGTACCTCGCCGCCGCCCGCCAGCTCGACGGGGTGCGCCGCGACGCGGCCACCGCCGCCGGCGAGCAGGCCCGGTCGGTGCAGGCCGCCCGCGAGGAGTTGACCACCGTACGCACCCGGCTGGCGTCGCAGGAGGCCCGGCTGCGCGAGCGGGGCGTACCGCCGATCTCGCTGGTCCCCACGCCCCCGGAGCTGTCCGAGGCGGCCCGGTCGATGGCAGGCGGGCCGGCGGCGGTGCTGGCCGCGCTGCGCGCCGCCCGGGGCCGGGCGGATGCCGTGGACGCGGCGCTCTCCGCGCGTGGGCTGCCCCGGCTGGCCGGCTGGCCGCCGCGCCTGCGGAACCTGCTGGTGTACGGGCCGCTGGCGCTGCTCGTGCCGGTGATCCAGGTGGCGCTCTTCGTGGCGACCGGCACCGGGGCGACGAGCGTGGTCGCGCTGGTCTGCGGGCTGCCGATGCCGGCGGTGGCGTTCGTGGCGGGCTGGATCTGCGTCGGGCGGCTCTTTCCCCCGCCCGGCGATGGCCAGGTGGATCGCACGGCCCGACTCGGCGCGCTGGTGTGCCTGGTCCCGGCGGTGCTGGTCAGCGCGGGTCTGCTGCTCGCCATGCTGGCCAGCTGAGCCGACTACCCGCCGCACTGACCGACTGGGCCGCCCGCCGTGCTGGCCCTGGCCGGGTGTCTTGCCCGCCTCGCCGTGCGGATACGGCGCGGCCGGCCGACCCTGGTGAGGGGCGGCCGGCCGGGCTGTCGCGGTCAGCGGGGAATGATCAGCGCCATCGCCTCGGCGCGCGACTTGGCGTCGCGCTGGAGGGTGCCCCGCACGGCCGAGGTGATGGTCTTGGCGCCCGACTTCTGGATGCCGCGCATCGCCATGCACATGTGCTCGCATTCGAGCACCACCACCACGCCGCGCGGCGCGAGCCGCTCCATCAGCAGGTCGGCGATCTGCGAGGTGAGTCGCTCCTGCACCTGCGGCCGGCGGGCGAAGACCTCGACCAGCCGGGCCAGCTTGGACAGGCCGGTGATCCGGCCGTCCGGGCCTGGGATGTAGCCGATGTGGGCGCTGCCCCGGAACGGCAGCAGGTGGTGCTCGCACAGGCTCATCACGTCGATGTCCCGGACGAGCACCAGTTCCTCGTGGTTGGCCTCGAAGGTGGTGCTGAGCACCTGGGCCGGATCGACCCGGAGGCCGGCGAAGAGTTCGGCGTACGCGCGGGCCACCCGGGCCGGGGTCTGCTGGAGCCCGTCGCGGTCCGGGTCCTCCCCGACGGCGATGAGGATCTCGCGGACCGCCTTCTCGATCCGCCCTAGGTCCATGGCCTCCTCGACAGGCCGGCCGGTGAGCTTGCCACTGATCAGGCGCGCGGCGACGTAGTCGAGGGTGTCGTCGCCGTCCGGCTCGGTCGCGGAGACGGCCAGTCCCCGGTGCTCCCGGGAACTGGCCGTCGGGTCGGTGCTCAGTGCGTGCCGTCCGAGTTGTTGGAGTTGTTCGAGGTGCTGCCACCCACCGTCGCCTGGGCGCCGTCGGCCTCGGCCTGCACCTTGAGCGCGTCCTTCTCCGCCGGCGTGAGCACGGGCGGCTCGGTGGAGGGCTGACGCTTGCCGAAGCCGTTGTACGGCGCCATCGGCGGGCGCTTGGCCACCCGGGCGCAGATCCGGGCCATGTCGGCGGTGGAGAGGGTCTCCTTCTCCATCAGCTCCAGCACGATGTTGTCCAAGACGTCCCGGTATTCCACCAGGATCTCCCAGGCCTCGTCGTGGGCCAGCTCGATCAGCGCCCGCATCTCGCCGTCGATCTCGGCGGCGACGGTGTCGGAGTAGTCCCGCTCGTGGCCCATGTTGCGACCGAGGAACGGCTCGTCGCCGCTGGTGCCGTACTTGATCGCGCCGAGCTTGGAGCTCATGCCGTACTGCGTGATCATCGCGCGGGCCAGCTGGGTGGCCTTCTCGATGTCGTTGCCGGCACCGGTGGTCGGCTCGTGGAAGACCAACTCCTCGGCGGCCCGGCCGCCCAGCGCGTACGCCAGGGTGTCGACCATCTCGGCGCGGGTCTGGGTGTACTTGTCCTCGGTGGGGAGGACCAGGGTGTGGCCCAGCGACCGGCCGCGGGACAGGATCGTCACCTTGTGCACCGGCGCGGCGTGCGGCAGCGCCCAGGCGACCAGCGCGTGCCCACCCTCGTGGTACGCGGTGATCTTCTTCTCCTGGTCGCTCATCACCCGGGTACGCCGCTGCGGACCGGCGATCACCCGGTCGATCGACTCCTCCAGGGAGTCGTTGCTGATCGCCCGCTGGTCCTTGCGGGCCGTGAGCAGCGCGGACTCGTTGATCACGTTGGCCAGGTCGGCGCCGCTGAAGCCCGGGGTGCGCCGGGCCACCGCGTCGAGGTCGACGTCGGGGGTGAACGGCTTGCCCTTGGCGTGCACCCGCAGGATCGCCTTGCGGCCCTCCATGTCGGGGGCGTCCACCGGAATCTGCCGGTCGAAGCGGCCCGGGCGCAGCAGCGCCGGGTCGAGGATGTCCGGCCGGTTGGTGGCGGCGATCAGGATGACCCCGCCCTTCGTGTCGAAGCCGTCCATCTCGACGAGGAGCTGGTTGAGCGTCTGCTCACGCTCGTCGTGACCGCCGCCCATGCCGGCGCCGCGGTGGCGACCGACGGCGTCGATCTCGTCGACGAAGACGATCGCCGGGGCGTTCGCCTTGGCCTGCTCGAAGAGGTCGCGGACCCGGCTGGCGCCGACACCGACGAACATCTCCACGAAGTCCGAGCCGGAGATCGAGTAGAACGGCACCCCGGCCTCGCCGGCGACGGCGCGGGCCAGCAGCGTCTTGCCGGTGCCGGGCGGGCCGAAGAGCAGGACGCCCTTCGGGATCTTGGCGCCCAGCGCCTGGTACTTCGCCGGGTTCTGCAGGAAGTCCTTGATCTCGTGCAGTTCCTCGACGGCCTCCTCGGCGCCGGCCACGTCCGCGAAGGTGGTCTTCGGCGTGTCCTTGGTGATCATCTTCGCCTTGGACTTGCCGAAGTTGAGCACCCGGGAGCCGCCGCCCTGCATCTGCGACATGAAGAAGAGCAGCAGGAGCACCAGCAGGGCGATCGGGAGCAGGTTGACCAGCAGGCTCACCCAGATGCTGTCGGACGACACCTTGGCGTCGGCCGGGCCGGTGACCCGGTTGTTCGCCTTGGCCTCGAGGACCTCGTTCCAGACCTCGCCGCCGACCTCGTAGGGGAACTGCGCCTCGATCCGGTCGGTGTTGGTGTCACCGAACTTGGCCTTGTCCTTCAGGTCGAGCTGGAGCGTCTGCTCCTTGTCCTGGAAGACGACCTTGTCGATGCCGCCCTTGTTGAGCTGGTCGAGCGCAACGGACGTGTCCACCCGGTGGTAGCTGGGACCAGCGGTGAACAGTTGACTGAGCACAACGGCGCCGAGGATGACCAGGATGATCCAGACCACCGGTCGGCGGAAGAAACGCGTACGTTCCATGCTGTTGTCGAGCGCCGAGGCGCCCGCATCCTCCTGATCGACGTCCTGACCGTCTGATGGTGTCGCCGCCTGCGGCGGCGGCCGGAGCCGCCGTGCGGGCCGACTCGACCCCGAGGCACGAAACTGCCGCGCCGCGGTCATTCGACGGTACACCGTGCACGCGAGGAGTGAGCTTGCGAGCCCCGCAGTCGCACACAAAGGAAACAGCTGTGCGCGCACCGAGCGAGCCTGCCAGCCCCACGATCGCGCACGATCCGAACATCTTCGCGCGCGGAGCGAGCCTGCGAGCCCAACAATTACGCGTAGGGCGAACCGGGTCCAGCCGGCGTGACGGGAACTCCCCGCCCGGCCCCCCGTCCGCCCGGTCCCGCGGCTGGAGTGGTCGGGCGCGGAGAGTGCCTCCACGCCACCGGCCTATACCGTAGACCGATTCGCTGGGAGCCCGCTGAACGTCCGCTCGACGGCCGCCGATGCGAGGGGGGCTCGGACCCGGCCCGGGGCTCGGCCCGGGGTGAGGAGGGCTCAGGCCCGGGCGTACACCTCGGGCTTGAGGACGCCGACGTAGGGCACCTCGCGGTAGCGCTCGCCGAAGTCGAGGCCGTAGCCGACGACGAACTCGGTGGGGATGTCGAAGCCGACGTACTTCACCGGCACCGGCACCTTGACCGCGTCGGGCTTGCGGAACAGCGCGACCACCTCGACGCTCGCGGCCGAGCGGGACTCCAGGTAGCGCAGCAGCCAGGACAGGGTCAGGCCGGAGTCGACGATGTCCTCGACCACGACCACGTGCCGGCCGGCGATGTCCCGGTCCAGGTCCTTGAGGATGCGGACCACCCCGGAGGAGGTGGTGCCCTGGCCGTACGAGGAGACCGCCATGAACTCGAGCTCGGCGGGCGGACCGCTGCGACCCAGCGCCCGGGCGAAGTCGGCCATGAACATCACCGCGCCCTTGAGGACGCAGACCAACAGAAGCCCGTCATCGACGTCGGCGTAGTCCGCCGAGACCTGCTTGGCGAGTTCCGCGGTCTTCTCGCGGATCTGCGCCTCGGAGATGATCACGTGGTCGATGTCGGCGTCGTACCAGGAGCCGTCAGCCATGGCTCCTAGCCTGCCGTACGCCGGATGGCCTCCGTCGGCGGGGCCGCCCCTTCCGGGCACGGCCCCTGTCCGGATGAACTCCACGAAGCCGGCCAAACACCTCAGCAGATGCGTGACCGCCAGCGGTGACCGTCATCGGACGGCTTCCAGTCGGCCGAGTCCCGGCTGTCGGCGGTGATGCCGGCGGCCGACGCCACGGCGAGGACGACGACGAAGAGCAGGAAGAGCAGGATCTCCATGGCGGCGCTCGCTTTCACATGGTTGCTGTCGGTTTCGCCGCCGGCGCGCACCGGACTGGAACCAGTCTCCGTCGACCGGAACCGCCCGGACAGTGGCAGGAATGCCACGCATCCTCGATTTCCTGCCACCCACGCGGTTACCCTCGTCACATGCTCAGATCGGTCGCCGTCCTCGCCCTGGACCGGGTCGCCACGTTCGAGCTCGGCGTCCTCGCCGAGGTCTTCGGGACCGACCGCACCCCCGACGGGTTCCCCGGCTACCGCTTCCACGTGTGCAGCCCCGACGGGGCCCCGGTCCGCACCTCGTCGGGCTTCCACCTGACCCCGCACACGGATCTCGGCCCCATCGACGAGGCCGACCTGGTCGCCGTCCCGGCCCACCAGCAGGGCACCGTCGTCCCTGCCTCCGTCCTCGACGCGTTGCGCCGGGCCGCCGATCGCGGGGCGTACGTGTTCAGCGTCTGCTCGGGCGCGTTCGTGCTGGGCCAGGCCGGCCTGCTCGACGGCCGGGAGTGCACCACCCACTGGCGGTACGTCGACGAGCTGCAACGCCGCCACCCGACCGCCAGGGTCCGCTGCAACTCGCTGTACGTGCAGGACGACCGGCTGGTCACCAGCGCCGGCACGGCGGCCGGCATCGACGCCTGCCTGCACCTGGTCCGCCAGGAACACGGCTCGGCGACGGCCACCCGGCTGGCCCGCCGGATGGTGGTGCCCCCACATCGCGACGGCGGGCAGGCGCAGTACATCGAGGTGCCCATCCCGAAGACCCCCGAGGCGCCGACCCTGGAGCCGGTGCTGGAGTGGCTGATGGGGCACCTCGACCGCCCGGTCACCGTCGACGAGCTGGCCACCCGGGCGGAGATGTCGCCACGCACGTTCGCCCGGCGGTTCCGCGCCGAGACCGGCACCACGCCGCACGACTGGCTGACCAACCAGCGGGTGCTGCTGGCCCGACGGCTGCTGGAGGAGACCGGGCTCAGCGTCGAGGCCGTCGCCGACCGGGCTGGCTTCGGCGACTCGGCGGCGCTGCGGCACCACTTCGCCCGCCGGGTCGGCGCCACCCCGCACACCTACCGGGCCACCTTCCGGGACCGGCTGGAGGCCTGACCCCCGTCACCAGCCGAGCATCCCGCCGCCCACCCGGGGTTCCGAGCCGACCACGTAACCGCCGTCCGGCAGTCTCCAGATCGCCTGCCCGTGCCCGAAGACCGTCGGCTCCTCGGCGACGGCGATCTCGTGGCCCCGGGCCCGCAGCTCGTCGACCGCGGCCCGTCCCTCGGCGGTGGCGACCAGTTCCGGCTCGACCAGCATCGAGCGGCCGGCGTGCCAGTACCAGCGCGGCGCGTCCAGGGCCGCCTGCGGGTCGAGCCCGCCGTCCAGGGTCGCCGAGATCAACTGCACGTGCCCCTGCGGCTGCATGTGCCCGCCCATCACCCCGAACGGACCCACGGGCCGCCCGTCCCGGGTCAGGAAGCCGGGGATGATGGTGTGGTACGGCCGCTTCCCCGGACCCACCACGTTGGGATGCGCGGGGTCGAGGCGGAACCCGAGCCCCCTGTTCTGCAGGGCGAAGCCGTGCCCGGGCAGCACCACGCGCGAGCCGAAAGCCAGGTAGGTCGACTGGATCAGGCTGACCATCATGCCGCCGGCGTCGGCGGTGCAGAGATAGACCGTGCCGCCGCGCTCCGGGTCGCCGGCGGTCGGCTCCCCCGCCCGCTCGGTGATCAGCGCGCGCCGGGCCGCCGCGTACTCCGGCGAGAGCAGCGCCTTTGTCGGCACCGACACCCGATCCGGGTCGGCGACGTGGGCGTGCGCGTCGGCGAAGCCGAGCTTCGTCGCCTCGATCTGCCGGTGCAGCCGTTCGGCAAGCGGCAGCCCCGCCAGTTCCGCCCCGTCCAGGATGTGCAGCGCCAGCAGCGCCGCCAGGCCCTGCCCGTTGGGCGGCAGCTCCCAGACCTCGTGGCCCCGGTAGCGGGCGGACACCGGGGTCACCCAGGTCGAGCGGTGTCGGGCCAGGTCGTCGCCGGTGAGGAGGCCGCCGGTGCGGGCCGCGTGCGTGGCCAGCGCCTCCGCGATCCCGCCCCGGTAGAAGTCCTCCGCCCCGGTGTCGGCGATCAGCCGCAGGGTGCGCGCCGCGTCCGGGTTGCGCCACCGCTCCCCCGCCCGGGGCGCCCGGCCGCCGGGCGCGAACACCCGGTCGAACTCCGCGAACTCCGCGCCAGACGAGCCGGCGTGCGCGGCAAGCGCACGGGACCAGATCATCGCCACGCCCGGAGAGACTGGGTAGCCGTGCCCGGCGTACCCGATCGCGTCGGCGAAGAGCTCGGCGAAGGGCAGCGAGCCGAACCGGTCGTGCAGGTCACGCCAGCCGGCCGGCGCGCCGGGCACGGTCACCGGGAGCCAGCCCCGGGCGGGCATCGCCGGCCCCGTCCGCTGCGCGCCGCCCAGTGCGTCGACCGGATCCGCGCCAAGCTCCCCGGTCGCGGCGAGCACCGCCTCGCGGGTCAGGGCCGCAGGGGACCGGCCGGAGGCGTTGAGGCCGTGCAGCCGCTCGCCGTCCCAGACGATCGCGAACAGGTCGCCGCCGATGTCGTTGGACGGGGGTTGCACCACGGTCAGGGTGATCGCGGCGGCCAGCGCCGCGTCGACGGCGTTGCCGCCGCGTCGCAGCACGGCCAGGCCGGCCGCCGCGGCCAGCGGCTGGCTCGTCGCGACCGCGCCGTGCGGCGCGTAGAGCGGCAGTCGGGGGTACGCCATGCGCCATGTCTACCGCCTACCGGCGGATCCCGCGGCCCCGGAACCGGGCCCCGGTTTCCGGGTGGAGCCGATCAGCGGATGTCGATGGTGACGAGCCGGCCGTCGCGGCGGAGCACCCGAAGCCCGCCCGGCAGGTGCGCCGCCCCCTGCCCCCGCCAGCCGGTGACCAGCGCGTCCAGTGCGGTCACGTGCCGGTGCGACAGTGCGGTGGGCGGGGCACCCAGCTCCCGGGCCCAGGCGTGCAGCACCCGACCACGCACCGCGGGTCGGAGATCGGCCAACGCCCCCACCGAGAGCCCTCCGTCCGGGTGGCGGACGTCGACCAGCGCGGCGCCCGCCAGCTCGTCGAGGACGGCGTTGTCCGCCGCCACCAGCCGGGCGGTCCGGGCCAGGTTGTCCAGCACCCCCGGCCCGAGCGCGCGGACCAGGGCGGGCAGGACGTCGGCCCGGACCCGGGACCGGGCGTACGACGGGTCGGCGTTGTGCGGATCCTCCCACGGGCTCAGCCCGAGCACCGCGCACGCCGTGCGGGTCTGCTCCCGGCCGACCTCCAGCAGTGGGCGCAGCAGCGGCACCCCGTCGAGGTCCCGTCGGGCGGGCATCCCGGCCAGGCCGCGCGGGCCGGAGCCCCGGGCGAGCGCGAGCAGCACGGTCTCCGCCTGGTCGTCGCGGGTGTGCCCGGTGAGCAGGGCCGCCGCCCCGAGCCGGCCGGCCACGTCGGCGAGCGCCCGGTAGCGGGCCTCCCGGGCGGCTGCCTCGGGCCCGCCCGGTCTCCCGGCCACCTCGACCCGTACCGACTCGACCGGTGCCAGGCCGACCTCGCGGGCCCACGTCACCACCGCCGCGGCCCGCCGCGCCGAACCCTCCTGGAGGCCGTGGTCGACCGTCACCAGGCCGGCGGCGCGGCCCAGGCGGGGTGCCACGAAGGCGGCGGCGGCGGCCAGCGCGAGCGAGTCCGCGCCGCCCGAGCAGGCGACCAGCACCGGCCCTCCGGGCGCCAGGTCGGCCAACGCCCGACGGACCGCGACCCGGATCGCGGCCACCGGTGGGGCGAGCGCGGCCACAGGCGTACGGTCAGCCGACGGTCGGGGCCGGGCCGATCGGCCCGTGCACCCGCGCCACCCAGGCGTCCGGGTCGCCGAGCTCGTCCAGCCGGGGCAGGGTGAGCGGCGAGCCGAAGATCTTGTTGAAGCCCTCCATGCCGACCCGGTCGACCACGCCGTGCACGAACTTGCGGCCCTCGGCGTACTGGCGCATCTTGACCTCCACGCCGAGCAGCCGGCGAATCGCCTTCTCCAGCGGGTTGCCGGCCTCCCGGCGCCGGTTGAACGCCGCCCGGATCCGCTCGACACTCGGGACCACCTGCGGGCCGACGCCGTCCATGACGAACTCGGCGTGCCCCTCCAACAGGGTCATCAGCGCGGTGAGCCGGTCCAGCACGGCCCGCTGCGCCGGGGTCTGGACGATGTCCAGCACGCTGGTGCGGCTCTCCGGGTCCTTCACCGCGTCGGAGAGCGTGGCCACGCCCCGGCGTAGCCGCTCCAGCAGGTGGTCACCGCCACTCGACGAGGCGTCCACGAAGGCCTGCACCTCGCTGAGGAAGTACGCCCGCATCCACGGCACGGCGGTGAACTGGGTGCGGTGGGTCACCTCGTGCAGGCAGACCCAGAGCCGGAAGTCCCGCGGGTCGGCCCCCAGCTTGCGCTCCACCTCGACGATGTTCGGCGCGACCAGCAGCAGTTGCCCCGGGTCGGCGGAGAAGACCTCGTACTGGCCGAGGACCCGGCCGGAGAGGTAGGCCAGCACGGTGCCGGCCTGCACGCCGGTGACCCGCGAGCCGATCGCCTCGGTCAGCGCGCCGGGCTGCTTGTCCTTGGTCAGCCGGCCGACGAGCGGGGTGATCACCTCGCGCAAGCCGGCGATGTTGGTCGCCGCCCAGTCCCGCCGGTCCACCACCCGCACCGGCGGGTGGGACACCTGCGAGCGCAGTCCCGTGTAGTCGGCGACGTGCCCCGCCGCCTCGTCGGTCAACCGCCGCAGCTCACCGACCACGTCGGTGGCCTCGGTGTACGACACCCGGGGGCCCGACTTGCTCAGCGCCCCCGCGGTCGCGGCGGCCAGATCCCAGTCCACGAACTGCGCCATGTACCCCACCGTACCCGCGCCGCGACACCCCGGCCCGGGCTCGCGCCGGGCGATCGACGCCGGTCAGGCCACAGCCGGCCGCCGATCAGGCCGCAGCCGGCCATGGGCTCAGCGGCAGCCGCAGTTGGCCAGGGCGGCGCCGATCCGGTCCAGCGCCACCCGGGCGGCCGTCAGCCCGTCCGGGGGCACCGCGTCGGTGAGCACCGCGAAGGTGAGCAGCCGCCCGTCGGCCGTGCTGACCAGGCCGGCGATGGCGTGCACCTTGGTCAGCGTCCCGGTCTTGGCCCGGACCACTCCGGCGCCGGCCTTTGTCGCCGCCGTCCCGTACCGTTCGGCGAGCGTGCCGGACCAGTCGGCGACGGGCAGGCCGCCGAAGATCGCGGCCAGTTCGGAGCGGCTGCCCGCACCGGCGAGCGCGATCAGGTCGGTGAGCAGCGAGGGGCTGATCCGGTTGCTGCGCGACAGGCCGCTGCCGTCGGCGAGGGTGAGTTCGTCGGCCGGCAGGCCGAGCTCGCCGGCCACGGCGTCCATCGCCGCGCCGGCACCGACGAACGATGCGGGCTCGTTGCGGGCCAGCGCGACCTGCCGGGCCAGCGCCTCGGCGATGATGTTGTCGCTGTCGCTGATCATGATGTCGACGAGCCGGACCATCGGCAGCGACTCGACCTTGCCCAGTTCGGTGCCGGGACCCGAGGTCGCGGTGCCGGCGGCAGGGGCGGTGCCGCGCTTGACCGCGTCGGCCGGCACGCCCAGCAGGCGGGCGAAGGCCCTGCCGGCCGAGAGGTCGGGCTGCGACACCCGCTCGGCCCAGTGGTTGCCGGCCGCCTCGTCCTTCTTGGCGCGGGTCACGTCGCTGCGGGCCCCGTCGGTCATCAGCGCCGTGATCGCGCCGCCGTAGCCGCCGGTGGGGATGTCGTCGTCCCAACCCGGCTCGAAGACCGGGCCCGAGTAGAGCGACGAGTCGACCGTCACCTTCGTCGGCTTCGTGCCGCCGAGGGCGTCACGCACCTGGCCGGCCAGGTCGTCCAGGCGGGCCGCGCCCGGGTAGAAGCCCTTCTTGTCGACCGCCAGCGTGGGGTCGCCGCCGCCGACGATCACCACCTCGCCCGGGGACTCGCCGGCCACGGCCCGGGTCGGGATGCGGTACGCCGCGCCGCGCGCGGCGAGCACCGTCACCCCGGTGACCAGCTTGGTCACGGATGCGGGCACCGTGCCGTCGTCCTCGCCCCGGCCGAAGAGCGGCTTGCCGGTGGCCACGTCGGCCACCGAGACGTGGACCCGGTCGCCGAGAGCGGGCACGTCCACGAGCGGGGCGAGCGCGGCGCGTACACCCTCGGGGGTGGGCACCGGGGCGTTCGCGTCCGCGCCGGCCAGCACTGCCGCGGGCGCCGGTTCCGCCGGCTGCGCGGCGGCCCCCCGGTCGGCGGGCTCGCCGCCCAGCCACTCCGCCACCGGCCCCGGACGGACCACGGCGATCCCGACTGCGGCCAGCACGAGCACGACCACCCCGGCCAGCACCACGGGCAGGGTCCGGCGGCGCGGCGGCGGCGGCGCGGAAGCCTCGATCGGCGGAGTCTGGCCCCGGCCGGGCGGGCCGCCGGCAGGGCGGGCCGCGGCGGCGGCCCAGAGATCGTTCGACTGGGGCCGGAAGTCCTGGCCCGGCGGACCCGCCTGGCCGCCGTCACCTGCCACGGGACCGGCCGGACCGCCGTTGCCCGGGTTCGGGCCGGGGGTCAGGTCGTGGTCGCCCGGGGAGGCCGGCGGATGGGGAAAGTGGGCGTCGGGCACCGGGACGCGCCCGGTGGCCCTGCCGGAAGCAGACCGCCCGGTACCCCGTCCAGCACCGGCATCCGGGCGGTAGTGTGAATCTTCCCTCCCCACGGCCCCCTCCTCCCCCCGCGAAAATCTGCTTGGGTGACACTACTTCGGTCCGAACACTATGCGGCGGCCGGAGCCTGCGGGTGGGCATCACCCGGGCGGGAGCGGCGTGCCGCTGGTTTCCGTTGGCCAACGTGGGCAAACGAGGGAGCGTGCAGATGGATTTCGACGTTACGGTTGAGATCCCCAAGGGGCACCGCAACAAGTACGAGGTCGACCACGTGACCGGCCGGATCCGGCTGGACCGTACCCTCTTCACCTCCACGCAGTACCCGGCCGACTACGGCTTCATCGAGGGCACACTGGGCGAGGACGGCGACCCGTTGGACGCGCTCGTACTGGTCCCCGAGCCCACCTTCCCGGGCTGCCTGATCCGGTGCCGCACCATCGGCATGTTCCGGATGACGGACGAGAAGGGCGGCGACGACAAGGTCCTCTGCGTGCCCTACGAGGACCCGCGCCAGGAGCACCTGCGCGACATCCACCACCTCGGCGAGTTCGACCGGCTGGAGATCCAGCACTTCTTCGAGGTCTACAAGGACCTGGAGCCCGGCAAGTCGGTCGAGGGCGCCACGTGGGTGGGGCGGATCGAGGCCGAGGCGGAGATCGCGGCGTCGTACCGGCGCGCCCGGGAGGCCGAGGCGCGCGGCGAGTCCACGCACTGACCCGGCACCGACCACCGACGGGCCCGGGGGCCGCTCAGCCGAGCAGCCCCCGGGCCCGTTCGTACAGGTCGAGCACCGCGCAGGCGACGGGCACCACCGACACCACCAGGGCGATGTCGGTCAGGTCCGCGATCCGGCCGACGTACGGCGAGACCGGCCGGCGGGCGTACGTGGTGCCGACGGCCACCGCCACGAGGGCCAGCGCCAGCCCACCCACGACCAGCGCGAGCCGACCGGTCGGGCCGGAGCCTCCGGCGAGCACGGCGCCCAGCACGGCGTACCCGGCGAGGCCTGCGGCGACGGTCGGCACCCGGTGGCGCAGGGACACGAACAGCCGGGAGCGGAGCAGCAGCACGGCCGCGGCGACCGCCACCAGCAGCCGGCCGGCGACCCCGCCGGAGAGGCCCAGCACCACCGCGGCGGCGACCGCCAGCACGGCGTGCCCGAGGAGCATCCCGGTGAGCATCTCCTCGGTGCGGGCCACCGCCGCGTAGACCCGGTCCCGGTCGGGCAGGTCGCGGGCGCGCTCGGTGCCGGGCTCGCTGGTCGGCAGGGTGATCGGGGGCAGCGGCACCTTGCCGAGCCGGATGGCCAGCAACGGAACCGCCCCCACGGCGAAGACCAGCACGCAGAGCAGGACCGCCGCCGTACCGGCCGGGCTCAGCACCAGTGCGCCGAGGGCGGCCAGCGCGCCGGCGAACCCGGCGGTGGCGCCCGCCACGAAGACCCGGAGCCGGGTGGCGACGCCGACCAGCCCGAGCACCGACACCAGCAGCAGCGACACCGACCCGGACAGCAGTTCGGGCGCGCCGATCCAGCGCAGCCCCGGCACTGGCCCGACCGGGTCGCCGGAGCTGACCGCGAGGGCGCCCGCCACTGCCGCGTACGGCAGGGCGTAGCCGCCCAGGGTCGCGCCCGCCGGCCCGTCGGCGTGGGCGCGGGACGCCACCACTGCGGCGAGGGTGAGCAGCAGCGCCACCACGGCGGCGGCCGGCCAGGCAGCCTCGGGTGCCGGCCCGCCGGCCGTCACGGCGAGCAGCCCGACGGCCAGCGGCACGGCGGCCCCGGCCAGGGCGGCGGCCCGGGAGGCGGCGGGTGACCAGGCCCCGCCGCGCCGCCGGGCGCCGTCGGCGATCGCCTCGGCCACGTCGTCGTACTCCAGCTCGGGCCACTGCGCGCGGGCCGGCACCAGGTGCAGCACCTCGCCGTCGCGTACCCCCTGCGGCAGCAGCGCCTGCGCGGTGGCCAGCACCGCGCCGTCGGTACGCCGCAGCACCCAGCCGCCGTGCCGTTCACCGTCGTCGGCGAGCCCCTCACCGGCGTGCCGCAGCACCTCGGGCAGCAGCTCGGCAAGGGGCACCTGCTCGGGGAGGGCGACGTCCACCCGCCGCTGGGGAGCGCTGATGGTGACCCGGGCCAGCCCGATGCTCATCGAGTGATCTCCATATTCGGCGGGGTTGGTGGCTGCGCGGACGACAGGACTTTACCTACCATGAGCCAGGCTCGGGTTACCGAGCGCTGTCAGGAGGTCGAGTGTCCACTGTCGTCATCAAGCGGCCACCCCGCCGACCGGCACCGGAGATCCCGGTGGGTGAGCTGCCCGTGGGCGCGCCACCGGAGATCCCCGCCGTCACCGGCGGACGCTGGCAGCAGCTGCTCATGGTGCTGCCCATGCTCGGCGGCACCGTGGCGATGGCGATGATGTTCGGCCGCGGCGGGGGCGCGTACTCCTACGTGGTCGGCGGAATGTTCGGGCTCTCCTCCCTGGCCATGCTGATGACCTCGTGGGGCAGCGCCTCCGGCACCCCGAAGAAGTCGGAGATGATGGCCGCCCGGCGCGACTACCTGCGGCACCTGACCGTGCTGCGACGCCGGGTCCGGCAGACCGCCGGGCAGCAGCGCGCCGGGCTCTACTACCGGCACCCGGATCCCGGCCGGCTCTGGTCGACCGTCGACAGCCACCGGGTCTGGGAACGCCGCCCCGGCGACCCGGACTTCGCGGTGATCCGGGTCGCCGTCGGCCCGCAGACCCTCGCCACCCCGCTGGTCCCCCCGGTCACCCGCCCGCTTGAGGAGCTGGAGCCGATGACCGCCGGCGCGCTGCGCCGGTTCCTGGACGCGTACTCCGTGGTGCCCGACCTGCCGGTGGCGCTCTCGCTGCGCAGCTTCGCCCGGGTCTTCGTGCGGGACGCCACGGCCGCCCCGGGCGGCGAACCGGCGGCCCAGGCGCTGGCCCGGGCGATGCTCGCCCAGCTCGCCGTCTTCCACGCCCCGGACGAACTGCTCGTCGCGGTCTGTGCCGGGCCGGAACGGCGGGCCGCCTGGGAGTGGGTCAAGTGGCTCCCGCACGCCCACCACCCCACCCGCACCGACGCGCTCGGCCCGGTCCGGCTGGTCACCAGCGCGGGGGCCGAGCTGGAGGGGCTGCTGGACGAGGTGCTGGCCAGCCGGTCCCGGTTCAGCCCCGCCGGCCCGGCCACCGACGGCCCGCACGTGGTGGTGGTGCTCGACGGGGGCGACCTGACCGGAGTTACCGACCTGACCGGGGACGGCGGCATCGACGCCGTCACGATCATCGACCTGGACACCCCGCCGCCGCGCCTGCTGGACCGGTTCGCGCTGCTGCTGGAGCTGCGCGACGGCCGGCTGCACTCCCACTCCGCGGACGGGCACGCCGAGGTGGGTACGGCGGACCGGCTCGACCCGGTCGACGCGGAGGCCGTCGCCCGGCGGCTCGCCCCGCTGCGGCTGGCCACCGCGGCCCGTGGCCCGGACGCCCCGCCGGGCGCCGAGCTGGGCCTGCCCGAGTTGCTCGGTCTCGGCGACCCGGAGAGCTTCACCGCCGAGCAGGGGTGGGTGCCCCGGTCCGCGCGGGAGCGGCTGCGGGTGCCGATCGGGGTGGGTGCCGACGGTGGCGCCATCGAGCTGGACCTGAAGGAGTCGGCGCAGGACGGGATGGGGCCGCACGGCCTGCTGATCGGGGCGACCGGTTCCGGCAAGTCCGAGCTGCTGCGCACGCTGGTGCTCGGGCTGGCCGCCACGCACGGCTCGGAGCAGCTCAACTTCGTGCTGATCGACTTCAAGGGCGGCGCGACCTTCGCCTCCTTCGACCGGCTGCCGCACACCGCCGCGGTGATCACCAACCTGGCCGACGCGCTGCCGCTGGTCGACCGGATGGTCGACGCCATCAACGGCGAGCTGGTCCGCCGCCAGGAGCTGCTGCGCCGGGCCGGCAACTTCGCCAGCCTGCGCGACTACGAACGGGCACGGGCCGCCGGCAACCCGCTCGCCCCGCTGCCGTCGCTGCTGCTGATCTGCGACGAGTTCTCCGAGCTGCTCTCGGCAAAGCCCGACTTCATCGACCTGTTCGTGCAGATCGGCCGGTTGGGCCGGTCGCTCGGCGTGCACCTGCTGCTGGCCTCGCAGCGACTGGAGGAGGGTCGGCTGCGCGGGCTGGACACGCACCTGTCGTACCGGATCGGGCTGCGGACCTTCTCGGCGCTGGAGTCCCGCACGGTGCTCGGGGTGCCGGACGCGCACGAGCTGCCCCGCTCCCCCGGCCACGGCTACCTGCGCTTCGGCACCGAACCGCTGGTGCGGTTCAAGGCCGCGTACGTCTCGGGAACGCTCCGCCGTCGCGGCGCGGCACCGGGCGCGGGCGGTGCCGGGGCCCCGCGCCTGCTCTCCTTCTCCACCCACCTCGTGCCCAAGCCGGAGCCGGTCGGGCCGCCCGCCCTGCCCGCCACCGCCGACGAGGGCGGCACGGAGAGCCTGCTGGAACTGATGGTCGACCGGCTGGCGGGGCAGGGACCGCCCGCCCACCAGGTCTGGCTCCCCCCGCTCGGCCGGGCGCCGGCGCTGGACGAGCTGCTCGGGCCCGTCGGCGTCGACCCGGCGCGCGGTCTCACCTTCGGCAACCCGGAACTGCACGGCGCGCTCCAGGTGCCGGTCGCGGTGGTCGACAAGCCCTTCGAGCAGCGTCGCGACCTGCTCTGGCTGGCGCTGGACGGCGCCGCCGGCCACGTCGCGGTGATCGGCGGGCCGCAGAGCGGCAAGTCGACGGCGCTGCGCACGCTGATCTGCGCCCTGGCGCTCACCCACACCCCGGTCGAGGTGCAGGTCTACTGTCTCGACTTCGGCGGCGGCGGGCTGGCCGCGCTGCGCGACCTGCCGCACGTCGGCGGGGTCACCGGCCGCGCCGACCCGACGGCCGTCCGGCGTACGGTCGGCGAGATCGCCACCCTGCTGGTCGACCGGGAACGGCGCTTCGCCGAACTGGGCGTGGAGTCGATGGCCGCCTGGCGGCAGCGCCGGGCCGCGCTGGCGGGCACCGGCCAGCCCGGGGCCGACCCGTTCGGCGACGTGTTCCTGGTGGTCGACGGCTGGGCCACGCTGCGCGGCGAGTACGACGACCTGGAGCCGCTCATCACCGACCTGGCCACCCGTGGCCTGTCGTACGGGGTGCACGTGGTGGCGACGGCGGTGCGCTGGCTCGACTTCCGGCCGGCCATCCGGGACCTCTTCGGTTCCCGGCTGGAGCTGCGCCTCGGCGACCCGGCCGACTCGTTGGTGGCCCGCCGGGCGGCGACCAACGTGCCGGAGAAGACCCCCGGCCGGGGCATCACCGCGGAAAGCCTGCACTTCCTCACCGTGCTGCCGCAGCTGGCCGCCTCCGGTGGGGACACGACTGACCTGGTCAAGCAGGCCGCCGGGAACTGGTCCGGCCCGCTCGCGCCCCCGGTGCGGCTGCTCCCGCCGGTGCTCCCGTACGCCGAGCTGGACCTGGCGACGGCCACCGGCCTGCACATTCCCGTGGGGATCGCCGAGGCGGACCTGCGCCCGGTGGTGCTGGACTTCGCCACCGAGCCGCACTTCGTGGTCTTCGGCGACGCCGAGTGCGGCAAGTCGTCGTTCGTGCGCGCGCTGGTCACCTCGATCATGACCCGGTTCACCCCCGAGCAGGCCCGGGTGATCCTGGTCGACTACCGCCGCGGCCTGGCGGACATGACCGAGTCGGCGTCGTCGCACCTGATCGGGTACGGCTCCGCCGCGGCGTACACCACCGACCTGATCGAGTCGGCCGCCGGCTACATCGCGGCGCGGGCACCCGGCCCCGACGTCACGCCCGCCCAGCTGCGCCAACGGTCGTGGTGGTCCGGGCCGGAGCTGTTCGTGCTGGTCGACGACTACGACCTGGTCGCCAGCGGGCCGTCCAACCCGCTGCGCGCCCTGGAGGAGCATCTGCCGCACGCCCGGGACGTCGGCCTGCACCTGGTGCTCGTCCGCCGCTCGGGCGGTGCCGCACGGGCCCAGTACGAGCCGCTGGCGCAGCGCCTGCGTGAGCTCTCCACCGCGGGGCTGGTGATGGCGGGCAGCCCGGACGAGGGTGCGCTGGTCGGCCCGGTCAAGCCCGGCCCGCTGCCCCCGGGACGCGGCCGGCTGGTCACCCGGCGCGAGGGCGTACGCCTGGTCCAGCTGGCCTATCTGCCTGCGCCGTGACCGGTGTCCCGAGAACGCCCCGCGCGGCCACGAGGAACCGGTAATCTCCGATCGTCATGTTTGCGTCGCGATGCCTGAGGATGTGACGACCGTGCGGCACAGCTGTCCGCCAGCGGTTCGGCGGATCGCCGGACGCACGTTGCTCGGTGTGGCGGCCGTCGTCGTGTCGGTCGCGGGTCCGGTCACGCCTGCCGACGCCGCCCCTCGGCAGCCCGCCGCCCGGCCGGTCCTCCAGCAGACGGACGCCGTCGTCCCGGTGGCGCTCGCGGCCCCCGACAGCAGGAACCGCCCCGACCAGGTCCGCGACGAGCAGTGGCAGCTCGACATGTTGCAGGCGAAGACCGCGTGGCGCAGCTCGACCGGGCGGGGAGTCACCGTCGCGGTGATCGACTCCGGTGTGGACGCCGCCCATCCCGACCTGGCCGGCCAGGTGCTGCCCGGCCTCGACCTGGTCGCTCCCGGGGGCTCGGCCGGGAATCCCGATCCGGTCGGCCACGGCACCACCGTGGCCGGGCTGATCGCCGGCCGCAACGACGACAGCCGGGGGGCCGTCGGCCTGGCGCCGGACGCCCGGATCCTCCCGGTCCGGGTTCTCGACGCCGAGAACCGCTACGACGACGCGCTGATCGTCGCCAAGGGCGTGCGCTGGGCGGTCGACAACGGCGCCCGCGTGATCAACCTGTCCCTCGGCGGCAGCGGCGACAGCCCCGCCCTGGCGGCGGCGCTCGACTACGCCTTCGTCCGGGACGTCGTCGTGGTCGCCTGCACCGGAAACCTGGGCACCTCGTCCACGGAGAAGGTCTGGTACCCGGCCCGCGAGCCGGGCGTCGTCGCCGTCGCCGGGTCGGAACGCGACAGCGACAACCTCTGGTCGGGTTCGATAACCGGCCGGGCCACCGTGCTCACCGCCCCCGCCACCGGCCTGGTCGGGGCCCGGCCGGGGGGCTACTGGCGGGTGCAGGGCACCAGCTTCGCGGCGCCGCTGGTCGCGGCCACCGCCGCGCTGGTGCGGGCCCGCTACCCGCAGATGTCCGCCGGCGACGTGGTCAACCGGCTGCTCAACACCGCCCGCGACATCGGCTCGGACGGCCGGGACGACCGTTTCGGGTACGGCATGGTCGACCCGGTCGCCGCGCTGAACGCCGAGGTGAGCCCGGTCGGCCGCAACCCGCTGGACGACCAGTCCTCGCCGGGCGTGGTCGGGTTCGGCCCGGCGCCGGGATCGACGCAGCCCGACGTCGCGGGGGTCGGCGGTGACCCGCTCGGCTTCACCGCCCCGCGCCAGCAGTCCCGGTGGGCGGCGCAGCCGGCGGGCGCGCACGAGGAGAGCACGCCGGAGCAGTTGTGGACCGGGGCGGCGTTCTTCGTCGCCCTGCTGGCCGGGGCGGCGCTGATGGTGCGCCGGTTCCGCCGGTGGACCCAGCTGGCCTCGTCCCGGCACGCCGCCGGGACGTGGCGTCGCCCGCCGGCGCACTGAACGGCCGGCCCGGCCGCCGTGCGACCTCCGGGAGGAACGGCGTCGCCCTGGACGACGGTGGTCGGCCTGTCGAGGGAAACCAGCCCGGCTGGACGGCCGGTACCGGGTCTGACCGGGCCGTGGCCCGGGTAGGACAGGTGTCATGAGCCCGCCCGGCCCGCGTGCCCTCGCCGCCCCACCGCGATCCTCGTGGCATGGCCGCCGCCTGCACCCGGACGACGCCCGGGGCCTCCGGCTGACCCTCGCCGCGGTGGCCGCGTTCCTGGTGGCGGTGCCGTTCACGCTGCTGGCGGTCCTGGTCCTGGGAGACTGGCCCCCGCTGCGCCGGCTGGACACGACGGTCACCGACGCGCTGGCCGGCTACGCCGCCGACCATCCGGCATGGGTACGCCTGATGGCCCTCTGGACCGACGTGTTCGCCCCGATGCCGCTGCGCGTCGGGGCCCTGGTCCTGGTCCTCTGGCTGGTCCGCCGGGGGGCCCGGCAACTGGCGGTCTGGGTGGCCGTCACCATGGCGGTCGGTGGCCTGCTCAGCCCGCTGCTCAAGCTGCTCTTCGGTCGACCCCGGCCGGACCTGCCCGACCCGGTGGCCGAGGCACCCGGCCTGGCGTTCCCGTCCGGGCACGCGCTCAACGCCGCCCTCGCCGCCGGGGTGCTGCTGGTGGTCTTCCTCCCGTACGTGCGACCGGTCGCGCGCCGGGTGGTGTGGCCGGCCGCCCTGCTGCTCGCCCTGGTGACCGGGTTCAGCCGGGTGGCCCTCGGCGTGCACTGGACCAGCGACGTGCTGGCCGGCTGGCTGCTCGGCGCGGCCGTGGTGGCCGCGACGGCCGCCGCCCTCACCGTCTGGCGGGCCGCCCCGCCCGGCCGGCCGGCGGCCGAGCAGGCCCACGGGCCGGCGGCGGGGGTGGGGAGCTGACCAGGGGTCAGGTGCACTTGCCGGTGCCGACGGCGCGGGTGCGCTCGGCGCCGGCCAGGGCGACCGGACGGGCTTCGGCCGCGGTGACCGCGAAACCGGTGTTCGGGTCGTCGGCCGCCGCCGCGAAGATCACCCCGAGCACCAGCCCGTTCGAGGAGACCAGCGGGCCGCCGGAGTTGCCGCTCTGCACGAGCGCCCGGATCGTGTAGACCTCCCGGGTCACGTTGCCGGCGGAGTAGATGTCCGGCCCGGTGATCCGGTCGACGTCCCGGATCCGCGCCGACTGGGCGTTGTACGGACCGTCGAGCGGGAAGCCCAGCACGATCGCGTCCGCGCCGCTGCCCGCGTTGCCGGCGGCGAAACGCATCGACGGGCCGGGCAGCCTGGGCACGTGCAGCACGGCCAGGTCCCGGTCGGGGTCGTAGACGACCACCTTGCTGTCGTACCGTTCGCCGTTCAGCTCGACGACGGTCGAGCGGGTTCCGGCGACGACGTGGGCGTTGGTCATGACCCGGTCGTCGGCGTATACGAAGCCGGAGCCCTCGATCCGGCGCGAACAGCTCGGGGCGGAGCCGAGGACCTTGACCACCGAACGCTGGCTGTTGACCACCACCTGGGAGCCGGCGAGCGCCGGGTCGGGCGGGGACACCTGCCGGGCCCGGGTGGGTGCCAGGTCGCCGAAGACGTCGGGGAAGCCGTTGGTGTCGACGGTGTCCCGCAGGGCCGTGGAGAGCTGCTGCGCCTGGTGGGGCAGGACCCGGTCGACCACGGTGAGCAGCGCGCTGTTGCGCACCGAGGAGGCCAGCCAGGGCAGCGACGACGAGCCGAGCGGCACCGCGACGAGCCAGGCGACCAGGAGCACGGCGACGAGCGAGACGAACGCCCCGCCGACGTCGTCGACCCGCTTGCCGACGTCGCTGGTGATGGTCTTGCGCAGGTGGGAGCCGATCCAGCCGGCGAGCGCCTGGCCGACCACCGCCAGGCCGAAGATCGCCACCAGGGAGATCAGCACGCGGGTGCCGCTGTCGACGAACTGCTGGGCCAGCAGCGGCCCCAGTTGGAGGCCCACCAGCGCGCCCAGGAAGAAGCCGGAGAACGACAGCACCCCGATGACGAAGCCCTGACGGTATCCGCTGATCGCGAACACGAGCATGAGCAGCAGCAGTACGAGATCCACGGCGGACACCCGTCAAGCGTACGGGCACCGCGCCCGCGAGATGACCATCGGTTGCGGAAGGTGACCGTCCGGTCAGCGCACCGGGGTCTCGTCGACCGCGTCGGTGCCGGCCGAGGGCGCCGGGGTGGCGCCGGGCGGCGGCAGCTCCACGACCCGGTCGTGCGGCCACGGCCGGGCCCAGCCGCCCATCTCCAGCAGGGCGGACAGCACCCCGGCGGTGAATCCCCAGACCAGCATCCCGCGCGCCGAGAAGGCCGGACCGATCCAGCCGCTCGGGTGGCGTACCCGCATCCGGTTCGCCGGGTCGATCAGCTCGGTGACGGGCAGCCGGGCCACGTGCGCCACCTCGGCCGGCTCCCGGGGATGCACCGGGTGCGGGTCGTGCCACCAGGCGAGCACGGGGGTGACCACGAAGTCGCTGACCGGGATCCAGAGCTTCGGCAGCTCGGCCAGGACGGTGACGCTGGTCGGGTCGAGGCCGACCTCCTCGTTCGCCTCACGCAACGCGGTCGCCCGGACGTCGGCGTCCTCCGGGTCGGCCGCGCCGCCGGGAAAGGCCGGCTGGCCGGCGTGGTTGCGCAGGGTGGCCGCCCGCTGGAGGATCAGCACGTCCGGGCCGGTGTCGGGCTGCTCGCCGAGCAGCACCAGCACCGCGCTCTCCCGCCCTCCGCTCTCCGGGGTGACCAGCCGGGTGAAGTCCTCGCTGCGTGCGCTGCCGAGCCGGGTCACCAGCGGGTCGAGCCAGCCCGGCGGCCGGCGACTCATGCCGGCACCCCCGCGCCCCGCCGCGCCCGTCGACGGCTCACGCCGGCACCGTCAGGCCGAGGTGCTGGCGGACGAGCTCCGTCAGGCGGGCGTCGTCCAGGGCGCCGGAGGAGTCGACGTGCCGGACGCCGCCCTGTCCGTCGACGAAGACGGTCAGGGGGATGGCCTTGCGGTTCAGCTCCCGTTTCAGGCGCTCGCCCTGATCGACCAGCACCGGGAAGCGGATGCCGAAGTCCTCGCCGATGGCCTGGGCCGCCTCCCGGCCGTCCTGGTTGTTGACCCCGATCACCTGGAGCTGGCCGGCGGCCCGCTCGCTGAGCCGCTGGAAGGCGGGCAGCTCCTTGCGGCAGGGCGGGCACCAGGAGGCCCAGATGTTGATCACCGCCGGGCCGCGCAGGTCCCGCAGGGCGACCGGGGCGCCGCCGGTGAAGCAGTTCAGGGTCAGCTCGGGCAGCGCCTGCCCTCCGCCACCGGACGGGGCGGCCGGCGCGGCGGACGCGGGAGGGGTGCCGAGCGCGGAGCAGTCCTGGAAGGGCGACGGCCGGTTGGCGGCGGCCTGCTGCCGGCCGGACGGGCCCGGATCCTTCTCCTCGGTGCCGGCGGTGCACCCGGCGGCGGCCAGCAGCACGGGCACCAGCAGGGCGGCGAGTCGGCGGCTCATCGTGGTTCGCGACTGCGGGGCTCGCAACACCGGCTCATTCCTCGCGCTCACGGCGCCTCCGCCACGACTGCCTGGACCGGCACCAGCTCCGGATCGACCCCGGCCGCCATCGCCAGGTCCCGGGCCCGGGGGCCCTTGAGCAGCTTCGCCGCCGCTGCCGGCTCGGTCGGGCCGGTGCCGTACGAGGGGCAGAGCTTCGCCAGCGTGCACGCCCCGCAGGCCGGCTTGCGGGCGTGGCAGACCCGCCGGCCGTGGAAGATGATCCGGTGCGACAGCATGGTCCAGTCGCGCCGGGGGAAGCGCGCCCCGATCGCGTGCTCGATCTTGACCGGGTCGGTCTCGGCGGTCAGCCGCCAGCGCTGGACCAGCCGCTGGAAGTGGGTGTCGACGGTGATCCCGGGCACGTCGAAGGCGTTGCCGAGGATGACGTTGGCGGTCTTGCGGCCGATGCCGGGCAGCGTCACCAGGTCCGTGAGCCTGCCGGGGACCCGGCTGTCGTACCGCTCCACGAGGGCCTGGCCGAGCTTGATCAGCGAGTCGGTCTTGTTCCGGTAGAAGCCGGTGGGCCGGATCAGCTCCTCCAGCTCCGCCCGATCCGCCCCCGCGTAGTCGGCGGCGGTCGGGTAGCGGGCGAAGAGCTTCGGGGTGACCTCGTTGACCTTCTTGTCCGTGCACTGCGCGGAGAGGATCGTCGCGACGGCCAGCTCCAGGGGATTGGAGTGGTCCAGTTCACAATGCGCGTCGGGGTGGGTGTCGGCCAGTGTCCGGCCGATCCGCCGGGCGCGACGGGTGCGCCCGAGGTCGGTCTCGGTGAAGCCGGAGGAACTCGTGGTCACGCCGGCCAGCCTACGTCGCCCGGCCGACGGTCGGCCGGGTCCACACGGCGTGCGGCCCGGGTCAGCCGCCCTGCGGTGCGCTGATCTCGCCGGAGTCGTCGAAACTGGCGCCGGTCTCCGGGAAGTCGCTCTTGGTCAACTGCTTCAGCAGGCCGAGCCCGCGGTCGTCGCCGTCCATGGTCGGCTTGCCGATGGAGTTCATGTACGTCGAGGCGAACGAGCCGCCGGCCCAGCTGCCGTCCGGCTTCAGCGACACCTTGAGCACCCCGCCCCAGCCGAGCCGGCCGGCGTTGCTCAGCGAGTTGCCTCCACCGGCGAAGTTGCCCAGGCTGTACGCGATCAGCCGGCCCTTGTAGAACTCCATGCCGCGCAGCACGTGCGGACCGTGCCCGACGATCAGGTCCGCCCCGGCGTCGATCATCGCCTTGGAGAACTTGATCGGATCGCCCCGGTTCTCGCCGAGGAACATCTCGGTCCCTGGCCGGACCCGCGTCTTCTCGGAGCCCTCGCCGCCCATGTGCACCTGCACCACGACCACGTCGGCCATGCCGGCCGCCTTGGTGATCACCTTCTTCGCCGCGGCGATGTTGGTGAGGCTGTTGGACCAGACGTACGACGAGAAGCCGGCCACGGCGACCTTGACCCCCTTGACGTCGACCACGGTGATCTGGTCGGGCGCCCCGGTGTGCGCGAGGTCGTACTTCTCCAGCGCCTTCTGGGTGTTCTCGTAGCCCTTCGGGCCGAAGTCGTAGCCGTGGTTGTTGGCCTGGTTGAGCAGGTCGAAGCCGGCGTCGCGCAGGTGTGCGGCGTACTCGGGCGGGGCCCGGAACTGGAAGCAGCGGGTCGAGTTCGGGCCGCACTTGCCGGTGCCGGTGTCGACCGTCAGCGGCTCCTCCAGGTTGCCCATCACCAGGTCGGCGGCGAGCGCCTTCTTGACCGAGTCGAAGAAGCCCTTCCCGCCGTTGGGGGGCAGCCGGTTCGGCGCGTTGCCGATGATGATGTCGCCGGTCGCCGACAGCGAGATCGTCTGTTCGGCGGGCTGTGTGGGCTCGCCGGAGCGGACCGGGGCGCCGGTGTCGCCGCCACCCGCGCCGGGCTGCCAGACCGCGTCGGCCCGGGAACCGGGACCCCCGCAGCCGGCGGTGAGCAGGACAGCGAGCAGCGCGCCGAGGGCGAGCGCGGCCCGGCGGCGCGGAGGGGAGGCGGCAGCGTACATCGAGCGCGACCCTATCGGGTACGCAACGCCGAAACGAGAGCCGATCGGGTGGAGTATCAGCCCGCCGGTCGATCCGACCACGGGACCACGGTGCCCGCGCCGCCGGCCGCCACCGCGGCATGCACGGCCCGGGCCAGCGGGGCGCCCCAGGTGGAGCGCGGTCCGCCGTACGCCGATTCCGGGCCGTCGACCGGGCAGAGGACGGTGACCGCGTCGGTCGGGGTGCCGGTGCCCGGCACACCCAGCTCCGCGATCGCCTGTGCCTTCGCCTCGGTGGCCGTGGCCACCGCGTTGACCAGGGCGGCGTCGCCGAGCCGGGCGGGGACGTACACGACGATGTTGACAGTGCCGACCCGCTGGGCCAGCGCCGCCGGGGCGGGCTCCGCCGCCCGGACCGGCGTGCCCAGGCCGACTGTCGCCCAGACCCGCACGCCGGTGTCCGTACGGGCGACCACCTCGGCGACGTCCACCCCGGTCAGCAGGCCGACCCCGGGCCCGTCGAGGTCGAGCCGGTCGGCGAGTTCGGCCAGGTGGTCGGCGGGGTCGTCCCGGTCGTACGACATGTGCACGGTCGCGTTGACGACCCAGTGCCGGACACCGAGCCCGCCGCCCAGCGGCGCGGAGCTGACCGTACGCAGCGGGCGGTCGGCTCGCCAGACCAGCAGCGGGACGTCCCGACCGTCCTCGTGACGGGCGGTCAACACGGGTTCGCTCAGCACGTGGTGACCCTACGACCCGACGCCGACCGGTCCGTCGGCGCCCGGACGGCGTTCGATACTACTGCTTGATCAGGTCGGGCGGGTTACGCCCAACGATCAAGATTCCAGGGGTGCACCTCTGATTGCTGCTCACGTGCGCCTAGACTGGCGACGCGCGAGGGATCAGCGGACGGCGGACCCGGCCGACGGACGGCACGCGCAGGCGGAGGTGCGCGATGGATGAGGTACTGGCTCGCAGCGGGATCTTCCAGGGCGTCGACCCGGAGGCGGCCGAGGCACTCGCCAAGGAGATGGAGACGCTCGAGGTCCGCAAGGGCGAAATCGTCTTCAACGAGGGCGAACCCGGCGACAGTCTCTACATCCTGCTGTCCGGCAAGATCAAGGTGGGCCGGCGGGCCGCCGACGGCCGGCAGAACCTGATCGCGGTCATGGGCCCGTCGGACATGGTCGGTGAGCTGTCGCTCTTCGACCCCGGCCCGCGCACGGCGACCGCCACCGCGGTCACCGACACCCGACTGGTGCGGCTGCGCAAGCAGGCCCTGCGTCCCTGGTTGAACAACCGGCCGGAGATCGCCGAGCAACTGCTCCGGGTGCTCGCCCGCCGGCTGCGGCGGACGAACGACTCGCTGGCCGACCTGATCTTCACCGACGTGCCCGGCCGCGTCGCCAAGAACCTGCTCCAGATGGCCGGCCGCTTCGGCACCCGCGACGGCGGCGTGCTGCGCGTGACCCACGACCTCACCCAGGAGGAGATCGCCCAGCTCGTCGGCGCCTCCCGGGAGACCGTCAACAAGGCGCTGGCCGACTTCGCCTCGCGCGGCTGGCTGCGTCTGGACGGCAAGAGCATCATCATCCTCGACCCGGAGCGTCTGGCCCGCCGCGCCCGCGTCTGACGTCTTCCCGGCGGGTCCGCCCCGGGCTCCGTCTGCCCGGGGCAGAATCGCTGGACACCGGCGCGGCCCCGCGGGCACGGTGGGGCGATGCTGGACAAGGTCGCCGTTCTTTCCGACATCCACGGGGCGCTGCCGGCGCTGGAGGCCGTACTGGCCGAGCCGGACGTCGCCGCCGCCGACCTGATCGTGCTCACCGGCGACATCGCGGCCGGTCCGCAGCCGGTCGAGGTGCTGGACCTGCTCGCCGGCCTCGGCGACCGGGTCTGCTGGGTGCGGGGCAACGCCGACCGCGAGCTGGTGGAGGCCCGGGCCGGCCGCCCTTCCCCGATCGACGTCTCCAACTGGGCCGCCGCGCAACTCCGCGACGACCAGGTGGCCCGGTTGGCGGCGCTGCCGCTGACGGTCACGCTGGAGGTCGCTGGCCTCGGCCCGGTGCTGTTCTGCCACGCCACCCCTCGTGACGACGAGGAGGTCGTGCTCGTCGACTCCCGGATGCAACGCTGGGCGGAGGTGCTCGCCGACGTACCGGCCGAGGTCGGAACGGTGGTCTGCGGGCACACCCACATGCCGTTCACCCGGCTGGCCGACCGCCGGCTGATCGTCAACCCGGGCAGCATCGGCATGCCCTACGGCGGCCCCGGCGCCTTCTGGGCGCTGCTCGGGCCCGGGGTGCACCTGCGGCGCACCTCCTTCGACGTGGACACCGCCTGCGCCCGGGTTGCCGCCGAGTCGGGCTTTCCCGACGCCGCCGGGTGGGCCGACGAGTACCTCCGCTCCCGGCACAGCGACGCCGATGCCCTGGCGGTGTTCGCCCCGCGCGACGGCCGCTGAGCCGAGCCGCAGCAACGACTGGGGCCGGGGGCCTGGGCTGGGGCTGAGGGCCTGGGCTGGGCTGGCCACGCTGCAACGGGCCCGGCCTCCGATGTCCTCGTCGCACGCTGTCGAGCTGCCCCATCAATGCGCCCAGCGGCGCCTCCGGCTCGAGGCGCATACGTTTCCGGCCACCGACTACGCGGCGGCCCGGCCGGTCGCCTATCCGGGCGAGCCGGCCCCGCCCACACAAAGGTCAAGCCGGCTTCGCCCATATGAGAGCCGAGCGAGCCCCACCCGCACGAAAGCCAAGCCGGCCCCGCCCGCGCAAAGGTCGAGCCGGCCCCGCCCACACGAGAGCCGAGCGAGCCCTCACCCGCACAAGGTCGAGCCGGCCCCGCCCGACGAGAGTCAGGGCCACGGTTCCGCCCCGCAGCCACGGGTCCCGGCAGCCCAGCAAACCCTGCCCCGTGTATGGGGCAGCTCGACAGCGTGTCAGGGACTGGCCCGTCAAGGCTGACCTAGGCACACCCGAGCAGGCCGGTCCCGTCGAGGGCTAGGCCGCCACGTCCGCAAGACCGGGCCCGTCAAAGGCTGACCTCGACACACCCGAGCAGGCCGGTCCTGCCGAAGACCCGATCCGACACATCCGAATGACCGATCAAGTCGAGGTCGGCCGTCTGGACCGGAGCGGGGCTGGTCACGCTCACCGTCGGTGACCACCTGAAAAAGTCAGTCTTGACTGTTTGTTTCTGCGGCGGCACGCTGTCCCCGTGCCCGCATCGACCCGCGTCCCCCAGCAGGAGCGCAGCCGCGCCACCCAGGCCCGGCTGCTGGAGGCGACCGTCGAGTGCCTGGTCGAGCACGGCTGGTCCGGCACCACCACCACCGTCGTCGCGGCCCGGGCCGGCGTCTCGCGCGGTGCCCAGCTGCACCACTACCCCACCAAGGCCGCGCTGGTCACGGCCGCCGTCGCCCACCTCGCCGAACGGCGGGCGGAGGAGCTGCGCACCGAGGCCGAGGCGCTGCCGCCCGGCCCGCAACGGCTCGACCGGGTGATCGACCTGCTCGGCGCGGCCTTCACCGGCCCGCTCTTCGTCGCCGCCCTCGAGCTCTGGGTCGCCGCGCGCACCGACCGGGAGCTGCGCGAGGCCCTGGTGCCGCTGGAGGCCCGGGTCGGCCGCGAGATGCACCGGCTCACCGTCGCGCTGCTCGACGTGGACGAACGCCGCCCTGGCGTACGCGAGGCCGTGCAGGCCACCCTCGATCTGCTCCGCGGGCTCGGCGTGGCCAACCTGCTCAACGACGACTCGGCCCGCCGCACCGCGCTGCTGCGCACCTGGAAGCGACAACTCGCCACCCTGCTCACTCCCTGACCGCCCGCCCTGACCAGCCCGCCCAGCCCCCGGAGGCACCATGGTCGACCTCAAGGCCCTGCTCGCGGACCTGGCCGACGAGTCCGAGGAGCTCGACGCCCTGGTGGCCGGCCCGCCGCCGGCCGACTGGGGGCGGGTCACGCCGTCGCCGGGCTGGAGTGTCGGGCACCAGATCGCCCACCTCGCCTGGACCGACCACGTGGCGCTGCTCGCCGCCACCGACGCCGACGCGTTCCTCGCCCTCGTGGTCACCGCCCCCGACCCCGCCCGACTCGTCGACGCCGGCGCGGAGGACTTCCTCGCCCCGTCGGCCGAGCTGCTCCCCCGCTGGCGGGCCGGCCGGGCGGCGCTCGCCGACGCGCTGTCGCACGTGCCGGAGGGCGGGAAGCTGCCGTGGTTCGGCACCCGGATGTCGGCCGCCTCGATGGCCACCGCCCGGATCATGGAGACCTGGGCGCACGGCACCGACGTGGCCGACGCGCTCGGCGTGACCCGCCCCGGCACCGCCCGGCTCCGGCACGTCGCGCACCTCGGCTTCCGTACTTTCGGCCACAGCTTCACCGCCCACGGCCGGCCGGCGCCGACGGTGCCGGTGCGGGTCGAGCTGGCCGCGCCGGACGGCGACACCTGGACGTACGGCCCGGCCGACGCCGCAGACCGGGTCACCGGCCCGGCACTCGACTTCTGCCTGCTGGTCACCCAGCGGCGGCACCGCGCCGACCTGGCGCTGGCGGCGACCGGCCCGGTCGCCGACGCGTGGCTGGACGTCGCGCAGGTCTTCGCCGGCCCACCCGGCCCCGGCCGCCCACCGCTGGCCGCCGGCAAGGTGCCGGCGTGAGCGGCGTGCTGCGGGTGGGCAACGCCTCCGGCTTCTACGGCGACCGGTCCAGCGCCTGGCGGGAGATGCTCGACGGCGGCCAACTGGACGTGCTGACCGGCGACTACCTGGCCGAGCTGACCATGCTGATCCTCGGCCGGGACCGGCTACGCGACCCCACCCTCGGCTACGCGAAGACCTTCCTGCGCCAGTTGGAGGGCTGCCTCGGCACCGCGCTGGACCGTGGCGTGCGGATCGTGACCAACGCGGGCGGCCTGAACCCGGCGGGGCTGGCCGCCGCGATCGGGTCCCTCGCCGACCGGCTCGGCCTGACCGTACGGGTCGGGTACGTCGAGGGCGACGCCCTCGCCCGCCCGGACGCGCTGACGGCGAACGCCTACCTGGGGGCGTACGGCATCGCCGCCTGCCTGGACGGCGGGGCGGACGTGGTGGTCACCGGCCGGGTGACCGACGCGTCCCTGGTGGTCGGGCCGGCGATCGCCCGGTTCGGCTGGGGCCGCGACGACCTCGACGCGCTCGCCGGGGCAACCGTCGCCGGTCACCTCCTCGAATGCGGGGCGCAGGTGACCGGGGGCAACTTCAGCTTCTTCACCGAGCTGCCCGACGGCGGGCGCCACCCCGGCTTCCCGGTCGCCGAACTGCACCCCGACGGCTCCTGCGTGATCACCAAACACCCGGGCACGGGCGGCGCGGTCACCGTGGAGACGGTCACCGCCCAGCTGCTCTACGAGGTCGGCGACCCGGCCTACCTCGGCCCGGACGTGGTGACCCGGCTGGACACGGTCGAGCTGGACGCCGACGGGCCGGACCGGGTGCGGGTGAGCGGCGTCCGGGGCACGCCCCCGCCGGGCACCCTGAAGGTCGGCGTCAACAACCTCGGCGGCTTCCGCAACTCGATGACCTTCGTCCTGTGCGGGCTCGACATCCCCGCCAAGGCGGCCCTGCTCCGGAGTCAGGTCGAGGCGGCAGTCGGCCCGGAGGGGCTGGAGTTCGTCCTGGCCCGCACCGACCACCCGGACGCGGCCGACACCGAGGCGGCGAGCGCGCTGCTGCACGTACACCTGCGGGACGGTGACCGGGCGCGGGCCGGGCGGGCCTTCTCGGCCGCCGCGGTGGAACTGGCCCTGGCCTCCTATCCCGGTTGCACGCTGACCACGCCGCCCGGCGACGCGACGCCCTACGGGGTGTTCACCGCCGACGCCGTGCCGCAGGACGCGGTGCCGCACGTCGCGGTGCTCCCCTCCGGCGAGCGGGTGCCGATCGCGCCACCGGCCCCTACCGCCGACCCGGCCGGCGGACCGGCGCCTACCGCCGAGACGGCTGGCGGACCGGCGCCCGCCGACCCGCCGCCGGCCGTGCCCGACCGCCGTACCCGGCGCGCGCCGCTCGGCGAGCTGGTCGGGGCCCGATCCGGCGACAAGGGCGGCGACGCCAATCTGGGCGTCTGGGCCCGCACCGACGCGACCTGGTCGTGGCTGCGCGGCTGGCTCACCACCGCCCGGCTGCGCGAGCTGCTGCCGGAGACCGCGCCGCTGACCGTCGAGCGGTACGAGCTGCCGAACCTGCGGGCGGTCAACTTCGTCGTCCGGGGCCTGCTCGGGCAGGGCGTGGCCGCCTCCACCCGGTTCGACCCACAGGCCAAGGCGCTCGGCGAGCTGCTCCGCTCCCGGCTCGTCGACCTGCCGGCGGAGCTGACGGCCGGCCCGGCACTCCCGCCCGGTCCGAACAGACCGATCGGCCCGGAGGCACCGGCCGGCGGATCCACGTCCCGGGAGGGCCGATGACCATCGTGGACACGCCGGAACGGCGGCAGCTGCGGGAGCTGACCCGTGCCTTCGTCACCCGGGAGGTGCTGCCGCACCTGGACGACTGGGAGCGGGCCGGCGAGATCCCCCGCGAGCTGCACGCCACGGCCGCCAAGCTCGGCCTGCTCGGCATCGGCTTCCCGGAGGCCGTCGGCGGCAGCGGCGGGGACCTGCTCGACTCGATCATCGTCACCGAGGAGGTGATCCGCTCCGGCGGCTCGTCCGGGCTGATCGCCGCGCTCTTCACCCACGGCATCGCGCTGCCGCACATCGTCGCCTCCGGCGACGCGAACCTGATCGACCGGTACGTCCGGCCGACGCTGGCCGGCACCATGATCGGCGCGCTGGCGATCACCGAACCCGACGGCGGTTCGGACGTGGCGAGCATCCGCACCCACGCGCAGCGGGACGGCGACCACTACGTGGTCAACGGGTCGAAGACCTACATCACCAGCGGCGTCCGGGCCGACTTCGTGACCACCGCGGTCTGCACCCTGCCGCCCGGCACCGGCGCCCTGACCCTGCTGGTGGTGGACAAGGGAACGCCCGGCTTCACCGTCGGCCGCCGGCTGGAGAAGCTCGGCTGGCACTGCTCGGACACCGCCGAGCTGTCGTTCGCCGACGTACGGGTGCCGGTGTCCCACCGGGTCGGCGAGGAGAACACGGCCTTCCTGGCGATCATGCAGAACTTCGCCGCGGAACGGCTCTCCCTCGCCACCCAGGCGTACGCCATCGCGCAGCGTTCCGTGGAGCTGGCGGTGCGCTGGTGCCGCGACCGGTCCACGTTCGGCCGTCCCCTGGCGAGCCGGCAGCTCGTCCGGCACCGGCTGGCCGAGATGCACACCCGCGCCGAGGCGGCCCGGGCGTACGTGCACCAGGTGGCGGCGCGGGTGGCGGCGGGCGAGCCGGTGGTGACCGAGGTGGCGATGGCGAAGAACGTCGCGGTGGCCGCCTGCGCCGAGGTCGTCGACCAGTCGCTCCAGTTGCACGGCGGCTACGGCTACCTGCGCGACGCCGAGGTGGAGCGGCACTACCGGGACGCCCGGATCCTCGGCATCGGCGGCGGCACCACCGAGATCATGAACGAGATCATCGCGAAGGGCATGGGCCTGTGAGTGCGAGGAGTGAGCCGGGTCTGCGAGCCCCGCAGTCACGAACGAAGGAGGCCCTGTGAGTACTCTGCGCAGCGCGGTCGATCCGGCCTCGCCGGGGCACCTGGCCAACCGGGAGGCCCTGCTGGAGCGCCTCGCCGAGCTGGACGTCGCCCTCGACCAGGCCCGCTCCGGCGGCGGCGAGAAGTACGTGACCCGGCACCACGGGCGGGGCAAGCTGCTCCCCCGGGAGCGGATCGAGCTGCTCCTCGACCCGGACAGCCCGTTCCTGGAGCTGTCACCGGTGGCGGCGTACGGCACCGACTTTCCCGTGGGCGCCAGCGTGGTGACCGGCATCGGCGTGGTCGAGGGCGTCGAGTGCCTCGTCGTCGCGAACGACCCGACGGTACGCGGCGGCGCGGTGAACCCGTGGTCGCTCGCCAAGACGCGCCGGGCCGGTGAGATCGCCCTGGCCAACCGGCTGCCGATGGTGAACCTGGTCGAGTCGGCCGGCGCGGACCTGCCCACCCAGGCGGAGATCTTCATCCCGGGTGGACGGGTGTTCCGCGACCTGACCCGGCTCTCGGCCGCCAGGATCCCCACGGTCAGCGTGGTCTTCGGCAACGCCACCGCCGGGGGCGCGTACGTGCCGGGCATGTCCGACCACGTGATCATGATCCGGGACCGGTCGCAGGTCTACCTGGCCGGGCCACCGCTGGTGAAGATGGCCACCGGCGAGATCACCGACGACGAGTCTCTCGGCGGGGCCGCCATGCACGCCACGACGTCGGGGCTCGCGGACCATCTGGCCTCCGACGAGCGGGACGGCATCCGGCTGGCCCGGCAGTGCGTACGCCGGCTGAACTGGCGCAAGCACGGCCCGCCGCCGCGCAACCCGTCCCCGCAGCCGCCGAGGTACGACGCGGGGGAACTGCTCGGCATCGCCAGCGCCGACCTGAAGGTGCCGTTCGACCCGCGCGAGGTGCTGGCCCGGGTGCTCGACGGCAGCGAGTTCGACGAGTTCAAGCCCAACTACGGCACCGCCCTGGTGACCGGCTGGGGCGAGCTGCACGGCTACCCGGTCGGGGTGCTGGCCAACGCGCGGGGCGTGCTGTTCAGCGAGGAGGCGCAGAAGGCGGCCCAGTTCATCCAGCTCGCCAACGCCGCCGACACCCCGCTGGTCTTCCTCCAGAACACCACCGGCTACATGGTCGGCACCGAGTACGAGCAGCGCGGCATCATCAAGCACGGCGCCCTGATGATCAACGCGGTGTCGAACTCGACCGTGCCGCACCTGACGGTCAACCTGGGCGCCTCCTACGGCGCCGGCAACTACGGCATGTGCGGCCGGGCGTACGAGCCGAGGTTCCTGTTCACCTGGCCGAACGCCAAATCGGCGGTGATGGGGCCGGCGCAGCTCGCCGGCGTGCTCTCCATCGTGGCCCGGCAGGCCGCCGCCGCCCGGGGCCGCGACTACGACGAGGACTCCGACACCGCGATGCGGATGATGGTCGAGCAGCAGATCGAGTCCCAGTCCGGCGCGCTCTTCCTCTCCGGCCGGCTCTACGACGACGGGGTGATCGACCCCCGGGACACCCGTACCGTGCTCGGGCTCTGCCTGTCGGCGATCCACAACGCACCGGTCAGGGGCGCCGACGGCTTCGGCGTCTTCCGGATGTGATCCGTGCGCAGGAATCCCGCAGCCGCGAACGAAAGGCAGGACCCGTGATCACCCGACTCCTCGTGGCGAACCGGGGCGAGATCGCCCGCCGGGTCTTCGCCACCTGCCGGGCGCTGGGCGTCGAGACGGTGGCCGTGCACTCCGACGCCGACGCCGCCGCCCCGTTCGTAGCCGAGGCCGACCACGCCGTCCGGCTGCCCGGGAACACTCCCGCCGAGACGTACCTGCGGATCGATCTCGTCCTGGACGCGGCCCGCAAGGCCGGCGCGGACACGGTCCACCCCGGCTACGGCTTCCTCGCCGAGAACGCCGCGTTCGCCGCGGCGGTGACCGACGCGGGGCTGACCTGGGTCGGCCCACCCGCGAAGGCGATCGCCGCGATGGGCGACAAGGTGGCGGCGAAGGCGCTGCTCGCCGAGGCGGGCGTGCCGATGCTGCCCACCTGGACCGACGCCGACGAGATCACCGACTTCCCGGTGCTGGTCAAGGCGTCCGCTGGCGGGGGCGGGCGCGGAATGCGGATCGTCCGGGACGCCGCCGCGCTGGCCGAGGCCGTCGCCTCCGCCCGCCGCGAGGCGGCTGCGGCGTTCGGCGACGGCACGGTCTTCGTCGAGCGGTACGTCGAGCGCGGCCGGCACGTCGAGGTGCAGATCTTCGGCGACGCGCACGGGACGGTGGTCGCCCTGGGCGAACGGGAGTGCTCGATCCAGCGCCGGCATCAGAAGATCGTCGAGGAGGCCCCGGCTGTCGTCCCGGCCCGGTTGCGCGAACGGCTGCACGAGGCGGCCGTCGCCGCCGGCCGGGCGGTCGACTACGTCGGCGCGGGCACGGTGGAGTTCCTGCTCGCCCCGACCGGCGAGTTCTTCTTCCTGGAGATGAACACCCGGCTCCAGGTCGAGCATCCGGTCACCGAGGCGGTCACCGGCCTGGACCTGGTCCGGCTGCAACTGCTGGTCGCCGAGGGCGAGCCGCTGCCGCTGGCGGCGGCCCCGCCGGCCCGGGGCCACGCCGTCGAGGTACGCCTCTGCGCCGAGGACCCGGCCGGGGGCTGGCGGCCGGCGGCGGGGACGCTGCACCGGTTCACGGTGCCGGGGGTGGCGACGGAGTTCGGCCCGCTCGCCGGGCCGGGCCTGCGGCTCGACTCGGGCGTGGTCGACGGCTCGGCGGTCGGCGTGCACTACGACTCGATGCTGGCCAAGCTGATCGCCTGGGGCGAGACCCGCGCGGAGGCGACCCGGGCGCTGGCCGGCGCGCTCGCCCGCGCCGAACTGCACGGCGTGGCCACCAACCGGGACCTGCTGGTCCGGGTGCTGCGCAGCCCGGAGTTCGGCGCCGTGGATATCGACACCGGCTTCCTCGACCGGCACGAGGAGGTCTTCGCCCCGCTGCTGCCCGCTGACCAACTCCCCCTGGTGGCCCTGGCCGCCGCGCTGGCCACCGCCGCCACCCGGCGGACCGACGCGCCGGTGCTCGCCGGGCTCCCGTCGGGCTGGCGCAACGTGCCCGCCTTCCCGCAGGTCACCCGCTATGCGGGGCCGGACGGCGACATCGAGGTCCGCTACCGGCTGGACCGCGTCGGCGCGCTCGCCCACTGGTCCACCGCCCCGCCAACCCGCCACGACGGCGCCGCCCCCGCCGAGCCAGCAGACAACGCGCCGACGGTCTCGCTGGTGCAGGCCGCCCCCGACCGGGTGGTGCTCGACGTCGACGGGGTGCGGCGGGCGTACCGCGTACACCGGGCGGGGTCGGAGGTCTTCGTGGACGGCCCGGACGGGGCGACGAGCCTGGTCGAGCTGCCGCGCTTCCCGGAGCCCACCGCGGAACTGGCGGCCGGGTCGCTGGTCGCGCCGCTGCCCGGCGCGGTGACCCGGGTGCACGTCGAGGTCGGCCAGCGGGTGGCGGCCGGCGACCTGCTGCTGACGCTGGAAGCGATGAAGCTGGAACATCCCGTGCTCGCCCCGGCCGACGGGGTGGTGGCCGAGCTGCCGGTGCCGGCCGGCGGGCAGGTCGACACGGGCGCCGTGCTGGCCGTGGTCGACCCCGAGTGATCCTGGAGGCCCCCCGATGAACTTCGACCTGACCCCCGAGCAGGACCAGCTCCGCGACGCCGTACGCGCCCTGGGCCGCCGCTACGGCCACGACTACTTCGTCACGAAGGCGAAGGCCGGCGAGCACACCACGGAACTGTGGGACGAGGCCGGCCGGCTGGGCTACCTCGGGGTCAACGTCCCCACCGAGTACGGCGGTGGCGGGGGCGGGATCACCGAGCTGGCCATCGTCTGCGAGGAGCTGGCGGCGGCCGGCTGTCCACTGCTGCTGCTGGTGGTCTCCCCGGCCATCGCGGCCACGGTGATCGCCCGGCACGGCACCGGGGAGCAGCGCAAGCGCTTCCTGCCCGGCTTCGCCGACGGCTCGTTGAAGGTGGTCTTCGCGATCACCGAGCCGGAGGCCGGCTCGAACTTCCACCGGCTCGGCACGGTGGCCCGCCGCGACGGCGACGACTGGCTGCTCTCCGGCCGCAAGTGCTACATCTCGGGCGTCGACGAGGCGCAGTACGTGCTGGTGGTGGCCCGCACCGAGGACGCCTCCACCGGCAGGCTCAAGCCGGCGCTGTTCGTGGTGCCGACCGACGCGCCGGGGCTGACCCGCTCCAAACTGGACATGGAGATCGTGTCCCCGGAGAACCAGTTCCTGCTCTACCTCGACGACGTGCGGCTGCCCGCCGACGCGCTGGTCGGCGAGTCGCTGGACGCGGGCCTGCCGGCGCTCTTCGCCGGGCTCAACCCGGAGCGGATCACGGTCGCCGCCATGGGCGCCGGCACCGGCCGGTACGCCATCGAGCGGGCCTCGGAGTACACCGCCACCCGCAAGGTCTGGGGCGGCCGGACCATCGGCTCCCACCAGGGCGTGGCCCACCCGCTCGCGCACGCTGCCGTGCAGGTCGAACTGGCCCGCCTCATGATCCACAAGGCGGCCAGCCTCTACGACGCGGGCCGCGACCTGGAGGCCGGCGTGTCCAGCAACATGGCGAAGTACGCCGCCGGGGAGGCCGCCGCGCTGGCCGTCGACACCGCCGTACAGGTGCTCGGCGGGGCCGGCATGACCACCGAGTACGGGGTGGCCACGCTGCTCGGCGCGGTGCGCGCCGGCCGGATCGCCCCGGTCAGCCGCGAGATGATCCTCAACTTCGTCGCCCAGCACGTCCTCGGCCAGGAAAAGTCGTACTGACGCCGGCCGGGGTGCGGCGGGCGCCCGATCGCCCGCCGCACCCCGGGTCCTCAGCGGACGGTCAGCGTGCCGACCGCCGGCAGCGGAGCGACCACCGGCGGGAGCCGCTTCGGCTCACCCCGGCCCGGAGCACCCTGGGCGGCCAGCGCGCCCTTCGACGCCTCCACCCGCCGGCTCGCCGCCGCTCCCGGCAGTTCGGCGAACGGCTGGACGTCGCCGACGCAGACCTTGCCGTTGGCCGGCAGCGCCCCCCGCAGCAGGTACGCGTCGATCGCGCCGGTTGCGCAGGCCGACGTCCCGTACGCCGTGTGCCCCCAGCTGTCGCTGCTGAGCAGGCGGCTGTTCGGCAGCAGCCGGGCCGAGCTCACCGCGCCCCGGTAGTTGGTCGCCGGGTCCCAGTAGTTGCCGACCACCAGCACCGGCGCGCTGGTCCGTCGGTTGAACGGCCCGGTGTAGGCGTCGGAGTCCCGCACCGTCCACGTCTTGCGGGCGCAGGGCGAGGTGAGCCAGGTCCAGAGTCGACCGAAGTACGGGTCGCGCTTGTCGGCCTTCGCGGCCAGCGCCGGGAAGGAGCCGGCGTCCTTCGGGTGGTACGCGTCGGTGCAGTCCACGCCGAGGAACGTCTCCAGCCCGTTGTCGTACGGGAAGTCGTACCGTTCGGCCTGCTCGCGGGCCTTGGCGGCCTGCCGGGTAACGTCGGCCGACGCCGGACCACGTGCGGCCGGGGACGACGCCGGGTCGGTGAGCACCAGCAGCGCGGCGGTGAGCTCGACGATCTGGGCGTAGCCCGTCGGGCCGTAGAGCGCGCTGAGGTTGCCGGCGATGAAGTCGGCGTACGTGATGGTGACCGGGCCGAGTTCGGGGTCCTCGATCACCACGGGCTTCGCCCGCAGCCGCTTCGCGACCAGGTCGAACGACGCGACGGGGTCACCGTCGGCCAGCGGGCACGCCTGGACGCCGGCCCTGTCGCACCGCACCAGGATCTCCCGCAACGCCTTGTACGCGCCCTGCGCGCTGCGCATCCGCTCTTCCTGGGGCAGGCTGCGCGCCCTGCCCCGACCGACCCACTCGTCGGGGCTCAGCACGCCGTCGATCGCCAGGGCGCGGACCCGGTCCGGGAACATGTTGGCGTAGTACTGGCCGAGCACGCTGCCGTAGCTGAAGCCGAGGAAGGTGAGCTTCCGGTCGCCCACGGCACGGCGCAGCACGTCCATGTCCCGGGCGACCTCGGCGGTCGACATCGCGCCGGAGAGCGGCCTGCCCGTGGTGGAGCAGCCCCTGCCGACGGCCTTCGAGGAGGCGACGTACGCCTTCTCCTCGGCCTTCGTCCACGGGAACGCCACGTTAAACCCGGCGTACGCCCGGGTCTGTTCCTTGACCGACGGGAAGCACCTGACCTGCTCGCTCGCCGCGACGCCACGCGGGTCCACGCCGACGATGTCGAAGCGGTCGAGCACCTCGTCACCGAGGAAGTACGGCGCGGCGAGCGCGACGCCGGTGCCGGAGCCGCCGGGGCCACCCGGGTTGATGAAGAGGCTGCCGATCCTGCGCTGCTGGTCGCGGGCTTTGACCCGCAGCACGGCGACCTCGGTCGTCGGGCCGTTCGGCTTGTCGTAGTCCCTGGGCAGCCGGACGGTGGCGCACTCGGCGTAGTCGTGGCAGGCGTACCAGTCCAGGTCGGGCGTGGGCACCCGGTCGACCCGGCGGGCCTCCTGGGGGCTGGTGCGGTCGGAGGTGACCGGACGGTCCCCGCCGGTGGGGGCCGGTGCGGCGGCGGCTGGGGTGACCGCGGCGCCGACGAGGAGGATGCCGGCGATTCCCGCGGCGGCTAGGGACCGGTTTCGTCGTGGCATGTGGACGCCTTCCGGTGGGCGACAGGACGGTCGAGTCTTGGCTCGACCTTCGTCACTCTAGGCATCGCGGCACATGGATACCGGCCCGCGAGTGGCTGTATATCCGACAATCCGGCGGGCAGATGTAACGAACATTTCACGGTCGACGCTGTTAACTCCTCCGTGCGCAATCCCTCACCCAGAACAAGATCTTTGCGGGAATCGTCGCACCGGCGGCGCCTCCCCGGTTGACAGCAGCCCTCGCAGGGACATCCTGTACGGGTGAGGATTCCGAGACCCGACGCGCGGGCGAAGGCGGTCGTCGCGGCGCTGGCTGCGGCCTCCCTGCTGGTGACGCTGATCGTGTGGCGGCGCCAGGATCTCGTCGGCGTGACCCTGGCACTACTCTGCGTCCTGTCGACGATGATCGCGGCGGTGTCGGTGGCGGCGGTCCGCCAGGAGGAGGACACGGAACCGGCCGTCACGCCGGGCGTACCGGGGCAGCCGGCCGGGGGCCTGTACGGCATCGACGCCGACACGTTGGAGTCGCTCGACCACCGGGAGGCGGTCCGCGCCATGCGGGAGCGGCACCGGGGACGCGGCGGCTCAGCGGCCCGTGAGGGTGGGTGAGGCGAGCGCGTCGAGCCCGCGCCCGGCCAGGCAGCGGTACGTCCGGTCGGTGTCCGCCCCGGCCGGGGGCAGCACCTCCAGGTTCCAGCCGTCCGAGAAGCGAATCCCACTGGTGAGCCGGAAGGTGGTCTCGTTGCAGACCCGCCGCACCGCCACGTCCGAGCTGACCTCGTCGTGGTCGGCGCCGACCAGGGTGTCGGGGAGCTTGCCCTCGGCGTAGCTCTCCCAGGTGTGCTGGCCCTCGCAGGGCACCCGGGCCGCGCGGGCCAGCGTGCCGCGCACCTCCATCGGCCCGAAGCACTCCAGCTCGTCGGCGCAGCCCGCACCGGCGGGCAGCCCGGTCGTCAGGGCACAGGCGGGCAGCACCGCACTCGTCGCCACCACGCTCGTCGCCCTCACATCGGCCGTCGGCGACGGGCCCGGGGTGGACACCGCGCCCCCCAGCCAGGCACCGGCGCCGGCCGAGGCGGCCAGCGCGACCATCCCGGCACCGCCGAGGAACCAACGCCGCCGACGCCGCTGGCCGACCGTGGGCACCGTGGGGTGGAGATCCTCCACCGGCGGTCGCGGGGCGGGCTGGGAAACGCGGTCGACCGCGTACGGGCCGACGGGGCCGGAGCCACCGCTGACCGGGGCGCCCGGCACGCCCGCGCCGCCCGCCGGGGAGCCGGCCGGGTCGAGCGACAGGCCGGCCAGCAGGCTGCGCAGCTCGACGGCCGAGGGACGCTCACCGGGGTCGTTGGACATCCCGACCCGGAGCACGTCGATCATCTCGGCCGGCACACCGGGCAGGCCGGGAACCGGCTGGTGGAACATCTCCAGCACCGTGACCAGGCTGGGGTTGCGCTCGGACTGCCAGCGCGGCGGACGGCCGTGCATCACCGCGTAGAGGGTGGCGCAGAGGGCGTAGACGTCGACGGCGGGCGACGGCGGGCTGTGGTTGAACATCTCCGGCGGCGCGTAGGCGGGGGTCAGCACCTCCAGGGCGACCGAGGCGTCACGCATCTCGGCCACCACGGCCAGCCCGAAGTCGGCCAGCACCGCAGGGTTGAAGTGCGAGTGGAGGATGTTCGCCGGCTTGACGTCGCGGTGCAGCACGCCGGCGGCGTGCGAGTGGGCTATCGCGTCGGCGATCTTGACCCCGAGGTCGCGCGCCTCGGCCGGCCCGAGCGGCGAGGTCCGCATCCGCTCGGCGTACGAGCCGTCGCAGAGTTCCATGATGAGGTAGGGGTGCTGGTCGATCGTGACCCCGACGTCGAAGAGGTCGACCACGTGCGGGTGGGACGACATCCGCCCGGCGGCCCGCGCCTCGCGCAGGAAGCGGGCCTGGTCGTGCTCACTGTCGAGCGTGCGATTCTCCACCTTGACCGCGACCTCGCGCCCCACCGATATCTGGGTCGCCTTGTAGATCGTCGCGTAGCCTCCCCTGGCAAACACGTGCAGATCGGTCAGACCGGGCACAATGGGCAACGGCAGGGCGCCGGGCGGGGTCTCGGTCACAGTTCTGAAAATACCCAATCGGACTGACGGCTCAGTGAACCGCATCAGCGGCCGGGACGGCACCTGCGGCGGAACCACCTGCACCGCCCACCGTTGCCGGACCCGCGCGACGGTCGTCCCACCAGAGCCCGACGGCGGTCGCCACCGCACCGAGGCCCTCCCAGACAGCCACCCCGAAGAACCGCCCGGGCGCGATGTCGGCCAGCACCGCGATGCTGAACACCGTGAACGTGACCAGCCGGAACACCACGGTGAAGCGGAAGAACGGGCGCCACTCGGTGGCGGTGGCGAGCAGGTAGTAGACCCCCATGTTGAACGAGGCCATCGAGGAGGCCGTCAGGAAGGTGCCGGTGTGGTCACCGGCCGCGCGGGTCTCCGGCACCTCGAAGCCGAGCAGGCGCAGCAGCACCTCCGGCCAGACCAGCCCGACCGCGCCCATGAGCAGGGCCAACACGCCGAAGACCGCGATCGTCCACCCGGCGGCCGAACGCGGCAACCTCATCACGGCCTCCCCAGACCCGACGCGGTCGCACGACCGACCGCCTCCTCGGACCTGACACGCTATCGGCCACCCCCGACACACCGCATCCCCAGAACCGTCAGACCTTCCCCGTGCCCGGATCCGCAGCGGGACTAGGGGGCGTCGAGCCGGGCGCGCAGGGCGTCGGCGGCGGCACGCTCGCTGCGCTGCTCGGTCGCGTACGCCAGCCGGACCGCCTCCTCGGCAGTGGCCAGCGCCTCCTCCGGCCGGCCGCAGGCCGCGAGCGCCTCGGCGAGCACGCTCGCGGCGACCACCTGGCTGCGTACGTCCTCCGCCGGGGCGGTGACGGCCCGCTGAGCCCAGTCCAGCGCCTGCTCGCACTGGCCGTGGGCGAGCAGCGCGGAAGCGTACCGGGCCATGGTCTGCCGGCGGGAGAAGAGCAGCGAGGGCACGTTGGCGGCGGCGGTGGCCACCGGGGCGAGCAGCCCGACGGCGGTCGCGGAGTCGCCGGCGGCCAGGCGGGCGGTGGCCAGGAGCACCCGGGGTGCCACCTGGGCGGGCGCCTGCGGGTTGTGCGGTTCGACGGCGGTCAGCACCGACCGGGCGTCCCGCTCGGCCGTGTCGTAGTCGCCCAGGTCCAGCGCCACGAACCCGCGCAGCGTGCCGGCCATCCCGGTGAGCAGCGGGTGCGACGTCCGTTCCGCGTACGACAGCGCGTCGGTGAGCAGGTCGGCGGCGTGCCCCGGCTCGCCCAGCCCGCGCGCCACGACGCCCCGGACGACCAGCGCGAACCCGCGCCCCCAGTCGTCGGAGGCGGCGGCGAACTCCCGGTACGCCCGGCGGGCCCCCCGGTCCGCCTCCGCCAGCTCGCCCAGCTCGGCGGTGGCGAACGCCTCGACCGCGCGCAGCGTGCCCACCGCCCACGCCTCGCCGACCCGCTCGCCGAACGGCAGGAACACCTGCGCCATCCGGCACGCCTCCCGCAGCCGGCCGGCCAGCAGCCTGGCGAAGGCGGTGGTGCCGCGCAGCCAGGCCCGCCCGTACGGGTCCTTCAGCTCGGCGAAGAGCCGGGCGGCCCGGCCGAGCACGGCATCGGTGCCGGCGAAGTCGCCCCGGGTCGTGGTCACCCAGGCCAGGTTCTGCAACGACCACGCCTGTCCCCGACGGTCCTGCGCCTGGAGGCTCACCTGGTACGACGCGGCGAGCCGGCTGCTGGCCTGCCCCAACCGCCCGGCGATGAAGTCGGCCATCCCGAGGCGGCGCATCGCCGAGGCGCGCAACGTCGGCAGCCCCCCGGCCGTGGCCACCTGCAACGCCTCCTGCCAGCAGGCCACCGCGCGGGCCTGGTCCCCCATGGTCTGGTGGGCCTGCCCGGCGAGCAGCAACGCGCTGGTCCGGACGGCGGACTCGTCGCCGGCGTTGGCGGCGATCTTCTCGGCGGAGGCGAGGGCGTCGGCGGGGCGACCGACCTGGAGCAGCGCCCGGGCGTGCACCACCCGGTCGGCCGCCGGCACCCCGTCGCGGGCCAGTTCGGCGGCGCGTTCGGCATACTCGACGGCCAGTGCGGGCTCGCCCGCGTGCAGCGACCGCCGGGCGGCCCCGCCGAGCGCGGCGACGCCCAACGGTACGACCGTCCGCGCCGGGGCGTCCGGCCGCAACCCGACCGCGTCGGCCAGCGCGGCGGCCCGTTCCACGTGCTGGGCCACGAAGACGTCCCGGGCCGCCTCGGCGAAGCCGCCCGGCGTGCCCGCCCCCGCCGACGGACCGGCTGCCGCCCAGCGGGCCAGCGCCGCGTGCCGCTCGGCCAGCTCGGCCTTGCTCACCCCGGCGTACGCGGCCTCCCGCATCAGCGGGGTCGCGAAGGCGTACCCGGTGCGGGTGCGGTGCAGCATCCGGCGTTGCAGCAGTTCCTCGACGGCCCGCTCCAGCTCGACGGCGACCACCGCCGCCGGTCGGCCGTCCCGGCCGGCCCGCTGCTCGCGCAGCGCCTCCAGCGCCCCGTCCGGCACCGTGTCGCCGACGACCGCCGCGTCGCGCAGCACCGAGCGGGCCTCGGCCGGCAGTGCGTCGATGCGCGCGGCGAGCACCGCGGCCAGGTCGCGGGAGAGCAGGCGGCTGCCGAGCGAGCCGGGCACCAGTCGCCAGCCCCCCGGGCTGGGGGCGTTCCGCTCGGCGACGGCGGTCAGCGCGCCCCGCTCCATCAGCAGGGTGACCAGCTCGGCCAGGTAGAACGGGTTGCCCTGGGCGGTGGCGAGCAGCCGGTCGGCGTCGGCCTGCGGCACCCGGCCGCCGTTGAGGTAGGTGGTGAGCAGCCGGGCCGCGTCGGCGCCGCGCAGCGGCGGCAGCGCGTGCACCTCGGCGTCCGCGACCCGGGTCAGCGCCCCGGCGGTACGCACCAGCTCGGGCCGGCCGAGCAGCAGCACCAGCACCGGGCCGGCGAGCCGGGACAGGGTGACGCCGAGCGCCTGGATGGTCTCGGGGGTGGCGTCGTGCAGGTCGTCGACGACGACCACCAGGGGCGCCTCCCCGGCGAGCCCCGTGAGCAGGTCCGCGACCGCGTTCGGCACCGCGTCGGCGTCGGCCGGCTGGGCGGTGCCCCACTCGCCCTGGTCGGCCGGGCCGCCGCCGGGCAGCTCGGCGTACCCGAGCAGGGCCAGCAGCTGGTCGGTGGCGACCGCCGCCGGTTCGCCGGAGCGGCTGAGTCGCTGGCCGAGCCGGCGCAGGCGCTCCTCGACGGCCGGGCGGGTGAGCGCGGTGGCGGCGTCGTTGGGCAGGCCGACCGCCGCCCGGACCAGGTCGGCCAGGGGCGCGAGCCGGCGCCGCTCACCGAACGCGGCGCAGCGCACCGACAGCACCCGGGCACCGGTGTGCGCGGCGTACCGGCCGGCACCGACGTCGTAGCCGGCGGCGAGGCGTTCCACCTCGGCGGCGAACCGGGACTTGCCGATGCCGGCCTCGGCGGTCATCAGCAGCACCCGGGGCTCGGCGCGGTCGATCACCTCGGCGAGCCGGCCGGCGACCCGACCGATCTCCGTCTCGCGGCCCACGAAGGGGGCCTCGTCGCCGAGGCCGGACCGGGTGCCCGGGGCGTCCAGGAGACCGAGCAGCTCGTACGCCTCGACAGGCTCGCGCTTGCCCTTGAGCCGCAGCGGGCGCAACGCGCGCCAGGAGGCCACGTGTCGGGTGGCGGCCGAGGTCCGCGCCCCCGCGTAGACCGCGCCGACGGCGGCGGCATCGGCCAGCCGGGCGGCGGTGTTCACGGTGTCGCCGATGACCGTGTACTCGATCGCGGCCTGGATGCCGGCGATCACGTCGCCGGTGTTGAGCCCGACCCGCAGGCCGAGCGGCGCGCCGCCGCCGCGCTCGTCGTCGAGCACCCGGCGGACCGCCCGCTGCATCGACAGCGCCGCGCGGACCGCCCGTTCGGCGTCGTCCTCGTGCGCCACCGGCGCGCCGAAGACCGCCATGATCCCGTCGCCGGTGAGCTTGTCGACGTGCCCGCCGAACGTCTTCACCGCGCCGGCCAGGGAGGCGAGCACCCGGTCGGTGACCGCGCCGACCCGTTCCGGGTCGAGGTCCTCCGACCAGGAGGTGAAGTCGGACAGGTCGCCGAAGAGCACCGTCACCACGCGGCGTTCGGCCGCGGGCAGCGTCGCGGCGGCCGGCAGCGCGGCGCCGCAGTTGTGGCAGAACCGCGCGCCGGGCACGGCGACGGTTCCACACACCGGGCAGGTCACGCTTGCTCCAACCCCGCGGCACCTCCGCCGGATTCCCGCCCCAGGTGCTCCAGCTGAGCCCGGACGGACCACTCGGCGGCCCACCACAGCGACCGGTCGACGTCCGCGTAGACGGTCGCGACCACCTCCGCGGGGGTGCTGGCGCCCCCGGCGACCGCCGCCCGGACCTGGTCGAGCCGGGCCCGGCGGTGGGCGAGGTAGAAGTCGGCAGCGGCGGCGCAGTCGGCCAGCGCCGGGCCGTGCCCCGGCAGCGCTGGGATCCCGCGGTACGTGGAGAGCAGCTCCAGGCTGGCCAGATAGTCCCCGAGGTGCCCGTCCGGGTGGGCGACCACGGTGGTCCCCCGGCCCAGGATGGTGTCGCCGGTGAGGACGACCCGCTCGTCGCCGTGCTCGACCAGGAAGCAGACCGAGTCGCCGGTGTGCCCGGGGGTCGGCACGAGCCGGACGCTCAGCCCGTGGCCGCCGAGTTCCTCCCCCGGCCCGGCCAGCGGCTCCCCGGCGATCGTGTGCGCCGGGTCGGCGGCGCGTACGGGCACCCCGTCGAGCAGTTCGTGCAGGCGGCGCGAGCCGTCGGTGTGGTCGGGGTGGCCGTGGGTGATCAGCACCAGGCCGATCGGCCCCCGCGCGGCGATCGCCGCCAGGTGCTCCTCGTCGGCCGGCCCGGGGTCGACGACGACGGCGTGCTCCTGACCGGGGGCGCGCAGCACCCACGTGTTGGTGCCGTCGAGCGTCATGGGCCCCGGATTGGGAGCGAGCAGCAGCGCAACCCAACCCGGCAGCTCGCCGGCAAGCGCCGCCGCCGGCGCGGTGAAGTGCCCCGTCATGGCTGCGATCGTACGGCCCCGCCCGCCACTCCCCGCGATCTTGCAGTTCCGGCCCTTGATACGTCCCACTTCACGGCTTTTGCCGGGGCGCAAAGTGCAAGATCGCGGGGGAAAGGGGGCGGTCAGGAGACCTCGACGATGACCTCTACCTCTACCGGGGCGTCCAGGGGCAGCTCGGCCACGCCCACGGCGCTGCGTGCGTGGCGGCCGGCCTCGCCGAAGACCGCGCCGAACAGGTCGGAGGCGCCGTTGATCACGCCGGGCACGGCGGTGAAGCCGGGGGCTGCGGCGACGAAGCCGGTCAGCTTCACGATCTTGACGACGTTCTCCAGGCCGACCAGCGCGTCGATCGCGGCCAGCGCGTTGAGGGCACACCGCTGGGCGAGGTCCTTGGCCTGCTCGGCGGAGACACCGGCACCGACCTTGCCGGTGGCGAGCAGCTTCCCCCCGACCATCGGCAGCTGCCCGGAGACGTAGACGTGCTGCCCGGACTGGACGGCCGGCACGTAGCTGGCCACCGGCGGGACCACCTCGGGCAGCGTGTGCCCGAGTTCGGCGAGCTTCGCGTGGGGTCCGTTGCTCATGCCGCCACCTCGCTGCGCTCCGCGGCGCCATGAGACACCGACACGCCGAGCAGAATGACTCGCTCGCTCCGCTCACTCATGCCTTCGGCCGCTTCAGGTAGGCGACGAGCTGCTCCGGGTTGGGACCAGGAACCACGGAGACGAGTTCCCACCCGTCCTCACCCCAGTTGTCGAGGATCTGCTTGGTCGCGTGGACCAGCAGCGGGACCGTGGCGTATTCCCACTTCTGCATTGGTGGAGGGCTCCCTCGGACGGAGTTCGACTTCTCGAGGCACAGCCTACGGTCCGGCGGACGGGCGGGGCGCGGGACGCTGCTCCGGAGGTGCCGGCAGCTCCCCGCAGGGCCCGCCGTGCTCGTACGGCTGGGGGCAGCGGGAGCGGTCCGGCAGCAGCAGGTCGCAGAAGACCCGGTGCCGGTTGTTCTGGTCGTCCGTGCTGGACACGGTGGTCTCGCCGGCGTCCAGCTCGATCAGGAAGCCCAGCGAGGTGGCGACCGTGCCGGCCAACGCGGTGGCCGCCCGGAGATCGGTGACCCGGATCGGCAGGTGGATGACGTACCCGGGCTCCTCCTCGTCCCGGCCCGCCGGGCGCAGCACCTCGACGGGTTCGGCGAGCCGCCGGTACGACCGTTCGTTCATGGGCAGGCCACCGCCGTCCTCGGCCTCACGCGCGGAGCCGGATCCGGGCCGCCGCGCCCGGTCGCCCGCCGGGAAGTGGGCTCGATGGATGTTGTCCACGTCGCGCATTCCTTGCCTCCGGACGTCGTACCTGGTCACGTCATCGAATGAGGGCCGGACCCGCCGCCCGACCCGTTCCCCGCACCGCTGAGAACCTAGGTGGGTGGCGACAGTCCCGCCAGCAGGACGCGCACGTTCGGTCACATGGAGTCACATATGCGACACAGTGCCGGTAAGGAACCTGACGGCGTTCGCCGCCCCGGAGCGGCATACCGGCCGCTACCCCTCCCCTCGCCGACGAGAAGGTGGCCGGCCAGGACCTGCGGTTCACCGTGGTGCAGCAGACAGGTTGGCGGGTCTGCGAGGTCGCCTGATCCCACGACCTGGATAGGCTCGACGGGTGCGAGCAGCAGAGTCGCCGGCCGACCCGGCCGCTACGGAGTGGCCGGCCCGCCTCCACGTCGTGACCGGCAAGGGCGGCACCGGCAAGACCAGCGTCGCGGCGGCCCTGGCGCTGGCGCTGGCCACCGGCGGCCGGCGCACGCTGCTGGTCGAGGTCGAGGGACGGCAGGGCATCGCCCAGCTCTTCGGCGCCGATCCGCTGCCGTACGAGGAGCGGCACCTGACCGACGCGCCGGGCGGCGGGGAGGTGCGGGCCCTCGCGGTGGATGCCGAGGAGGCCCTGCTGGAGTACCTCGACATGTTCTACAAGCTCGGTGCGGCCGGCCGGGCGCTGCGCAAGCTCGGGGCGATCGACTTCGCCACCACCATCGCCCCGGGGCTGCGGGACGTCCTGCTCACCGGCAAGGTGAAGGAGGCGACCACCCGCACCAACGGCCAGCGGCGCGCGTACGACGCGGTGGTGCTGGACGCGCCGCCCACCGGGCGGATCGGCCGGTTCCTGAACGTCACCGCCGAGACGGCCCGGCTGGCCAAGGTCGGCCCGATCAAGACCCAGAGCGAGGGGGTCGCCGCGCTACTGCGCTCCCCGATCACCGCCGTGCACGTCGTCACCCTGCTCGAGGAGATGCCGGTCCAGGAGACCGTCGACGCGATCGCCGAGCTGACCCAGCTCGGTTTCCCCGTGGGGCGCGTGATCGTCAACGGCGCCCGGCCGCCGGTGCCCGCGGGCCGGGTGGTGACCGCCGCCGAGTTGGAGCGGGGGCTGCGCGCCGCCGGGCTGCCGACCGACCGGGACACCGTCGCCGGGCTGGCCACCGAGGCGCGCGACCAGGCCATCCGCCGCGAGCTGGAGGATTCGCTCCGGACCGACCTGGTGGAGCTGGGGCTGCCGATGACCGAGCTGCCGTTGCTGCCCGACGGGGTGGACCGGGCCGGCCTGGACCGGCTCGCCGCGACTCTCCTCCGGGCGGATTGACTCACACCTGCCGCCGGCCCGGGCGCGCCGACCGACCCGGCCCGATACGCTCGATTGGTGCCTTCCGAAGACGCGGCGCCGCAGCTGGACGTCGACCAGATCCTCGCCGATCCGGGCGTCCGGATCGTGGTGTGCTGCGGGGCCGGCGGGGTGGGAAAGACGACAACGGCCGCCGCGCTCGCGCTGCGGGCCGCCGAGCAGCACGGCCGGCGCACGGTGGTGCTCACCATCGACCCGGCCCGCCGGCTGGCCCAGTCGCTCGGGCTGACCGAGCTGGACAACACCCCCCGCCAGGTCAAGGGGATCGACGTCGAGGTCAGCGGCGGCGAGCTGCACGCCATGATGCTCGACATGAAGCGCACCTTCGACGACGTGGTGCTCCAGCACACCGATCCGGCGAAGGCGGCGGAAATCTTCGCCAACCCCTTCTACCAGGCCATGAGTTCGACCTTCGCCGGCACGCAGGAATACATGGCGATGGAGAAGCTGGGCCAGTTGCACGCCCGGGGCGAGTGGGACCTGATCGTGGTGGACACTCCGCCGTCCCGCTCGGCGCTGGACTTCCTGGACGCCCCGGCCCGCCTGTCCCGCTTCCTCGACGGGCGGATGCTGCGGCTGCTGCTGGCCCCGGCGCGTACCGGCGGGCGGAGCATGTTCAGCCTGGTCACGGCCTCGTTCGGGATGTTCTCCAAGATCGTGCAGAAGGTGCTCGGGGCCCAGTTGCTGACGGATCTGTCCGGTTTCGTCGCCGCGCTCGATTCGATGTTCGGCGGCTTCCGGCAGCGGGCCGAGCAGACGTACCGCATCCTGCAGGCCCGGGAGACGGCGTTCCTGCTGGTCGCGGCGCCCGAGTCGGACGCGGTCCGGGAGGCCGCCTACTTCGCGGGCCGGCTGCGCGAGGAGAAGATGCCGCTGGCGGGCCTGGTACTCAACCGGGTGCACCGGCCGGCGGTGCCGGGCCTCGACGTGGCGGAGAGCCTGGCCGCCGCGGAGCGGCTGGCCGGCCTCGGTGGGCACGAGGGCACCGTCGACGTGCTGCGGGCCCACGCCACCCTGGCTCAGCAGGCGGTACGCGAGCGGCAGGTGGCGGCCCGGTTCACCGAGGCGTTCCCGGAGGTGCCCGCGGTGTCGGTGGCCGCGCAGCCCGCCGACGTACACGACGTCGACGGGCTGCGGACGATCGGCGCGGCGATCAGCCGGCCGTGACGGTGCTCAGCCGGCCGTGGTGACGAGGATCTTGTCCTTGCCTGCCTTGTCCTTGGCGTTCTTCTTCATCGCCGCCTCGAACATCTTGCGCCAGCTCGCCACCTGGGGGTGACGGCGCAACAGCGCGCGACGTTCGCGTTCGGTCATGCCACCCCACACGCCGAATTCGATCCGGTTGTCCAGCGCGTCGGCCAGGCATTCGTACCGGACCGGGCAGCTCCGGCAGATGCGCTTCGCCACGTTCTGTTCGGCGCCCTGTACGAACAATGCGTCCGGGTCCCCGTTCTGACATGCCGCCAGCGACGGCCAGTCAGTGATCATGCCCATCTGTACACGTCCCCCCTTGCAGTACCTACCGACCCCGTCGCGGACCAGCCGGCATTCCCCCCGATCGCCCTGCCTGCCTTCCCCAAGGCGGCACGGACGACATGTGGCGCTGTCGCCGCCCCCATCATGCTCTGTAGTCGCCTGATTACGCAACGTTGTCGGCGAAATCCATCATTCCGGACACTCCCGGCTTCCCGGGCTTCGCAGCCGCCGGTTACCCCGCCGAAGTCCGTGAAAACGCTGCGGGCCCCTCCCGAAGGAGGAAGACTCGACGCCGGATTCACGCAACCACGCACCGGGGGTCATGCGTTTAGCACAACGAGGTCGGCGCGCGCAGGAAATGGGGAAAGAACGCCCCAGCGCCCCTCGTTCCCTACTCGCGTACCCTGTCGAGGTGACCTGGATGCGGAAACGTGACCACAATGTGCTGACCAACGCCGCATCGCTACTCATATGTGGCCTGCTGGCCGGCGTGGTGGTCGCGGCGGCGGCCTTCCCCGCAGTGGCGATGTCCGGGCTGGCCGCGAAGGCCGGCGCAGAGACCTTCGGCGCACTGCCCAAGGAGCTGACCGTGGCGCGCGCGCCACAGATCAGCCACCTGTACGCCTCCGACGGCAAGACGCCACTGGCGACGATGTACGACGAGAACCGTCGCGACGTCAAGCTCAAGGACATCGCGCCGATCATGCAGAAGGCGATCGTCGCCGCCGAGGACCACGACTTCTACAAGCACAACGGCGTGGACCTCAACGGCATCGCCCGGGCCTTCGTCAACAACCAGTCCAACGCGTCCAGCCAGCAGGGCGCCTCGACGCTGACCATGCAGTACGTCCGGCTCGCCATCGCCTACTCGGCGAGCCACCCGGCGGACGTGGTCGCGGCCACCGAGGACACCAGCGCCCGCAAGCTGCGCGAGATGCGCTACGCCATCCAGATCGACAAGGAGCTCTCCAAGGACGAGATCCTGGAGCGCTACCTGAACATCGCCGCGTTCGGCAACGGCGCGTACGGCATCTACGCCGCCAGCCAGGTCTACTTCAACAAGCCGCCGAGCAAGCTCAAGATCGAGGAAGCGGCCATGCTCGCCGGCATGGTGAAGGCGCCCAGCACCAACGACCCGACCACCAGGAGCGGCTACAAGGCGGCGGTCGACCGGCGCGACTACGTCATCGAGAACATGGTCGAGACCGGCGCCATCACCCGCCAGGAGGCGGACGCGGCGAAGGCCGTCGAGCTCAAGGTCACCGGCAAGCGGGCGCCCAACGGCTGCGTCTCGGCCAACGAGAAGGGCTGGGGCTTCTTCTGCGACTACTTCTACCGCTGGTGGATGCAGCAGGAGACGTTCGGCTCGACCTCGTACGACCGGGAGCGGCGGCTCAAGAGCGGCGGCTACACCGTCATCACCACGCTCGACCCGCAGGCCCAGCGGGGCGCCGACAAGGCCGTCCGCAAGGCCAAGAAGGAGTCCGCCAAGGAAGCCGCCATGGTGGCGGTGGTCGAGCCGGGCAGCGGCAAGGTCCGGGCGCTGGCGGTGAACCGCAACTTCAAGCTCGACGACCCGAACAAGCCGGTCAACAAGCCGCACAGCGACCCCAAGCAGCGTAAGAAGGGCAAGCTCGGCAACTACCCGAACACCGTGAACCCGCTGCTCACCGGCGGCGACGGCCTCACGGGCTACCAGGCCGGCTCCACCTTCAAGATCTTCACCATCGTGGCCGCGCTGGAGAAGGGCATCCCGCTCGGCTACACGATCAACGCGCCGCAGCAGTTCCGGTCTGAGTACAAGATCCAGCCCGGGCCTGCCGCCTGCCCGGGCACCAACCTGTACTGCCCGACCAACTCCGGCAAGAAGGCCGGCGGCGTGCAGAACATGTGGAGCGCCTTCGCCTCCTCCATCAACACCTACTTCGTCCCGCTCCAGCAGCAGGTCGGCGCGGAGAACGTGGTCGACGTGGCCAAGCGGCTCGGCATCCAGTTCCGCACCACCGAGGACCTCCGGCTGAGCGGCACGAAGGAGGCCGCGCACGACTGGGGCGCCTTCACCCTCGGCGTCTCCCAGACCACCCCGCTGGAGCTGGCCAACGCCTACGCCACGCTGGCGGCGGACGGAAAGTACTGCGAGCCCATCCCGGTGCAGGAGATCAGGGACCCGGAGGGCAAGAAGCTCGACATCGCCAACCCGCGCTGCGAGCAGCGGGTCAGCCCCGAGGTGGCCCGCGCCGCCGTCGACGCCGCCCGCTGCCCGGTCGGCGACAACTCCTCCACCACCAGGTGCGGCGGCAGCCGTACGGCCGCGAACGTCCGGGGCATCGTCGACGCCCCGGTGGCCGGCAAGTCCGGCACCACCGACTCGGAGAAGACCGCCTCCCTCGTCGCCATGACCAAGCAGTACGCGGTGGCCGGCATCATGGCCGACCCGGACTGGCCGCAGACCAACGCCAAGATGAAGCACGCCCCCCGCGACGGCATCAACCCGCCGGTCTACGAGACGCTGCGCGACGCGATGAAGGGCAAGGATCGGAAGAACTTCACGCCGCCGGGCAAGAAGATCTCCGAGGGCGACCAGCGCCGGATCCCCGACGTGAAGTGCCTGGACCCGCAGCAGGCGAAGTCCCGGGTCGAGGCGGAGGGCTTCGACGCGGTCATCTCCGACGTCAAGGTCCCGTCGAGCTGCCCGGCGGGCAAGGCCGCCGGCACCAGCCCCGACGGCCGGACCATCAAGGGTGGCGTGGTAACCATCCAGATCAGCGCCGGTGGCGGCGCGCCGGATGGCCCGGGCGGCCCGCCGAACACCCCCGGCCGACCGCCCGGACGCCCTGGCGGCTGAGCCGGCCTGAAGAAATCCGGACGGGCGGGCACCCCTGGTGGGGTGCCCGCCCGTTTCGCGTACGCGGTTCGGTGGGGCCCGGTCAGAGGCCGAGCTGCCGGCGTACCTCGGCGGCGACCCGGCCGCCCTCGGCCCGGCCGGCCACCGCCGCCTGGGCCGCCTTCATGGCCGGGCCCATCTGCGCCTTACCGGTGAAGCCGCCCGCGGCGAGCGCCCCCGAGACCAGTTCGGTCAGCTCGGCGTCGGGAAGCTGCTTCGGCAGGTAGCGCTCCAGCACCTCGCCCTCGGCGACCTCCTTCGCGGCCTGCTCGGTGCGGCCGGCGTCACCGAACGCGGTGGCGGCCTCGCGGCGCTTCTTCGCCTCCTTGGTCAGCACCGCGAGCACCTCGTCGTCGGTGAGCTCGCGCTTGGCCTTGCCGGCGACCTCGGCGGTGCCGACGGCGGCGAGCGCCATCCGCAGCGTGGAGGTGGTCAGCTCGTCGCGCGCCTTCAGAGCGGCGCGCATGTCGGCGGTCAGACGGTCCTTCAGCGTGCTCATGGACGGTGAAACTACCCTGAACGCCATGCGAAAGCGCACACTATTCCGGCTTGCGGCCGGGACCGCCGCCCTCGGCGCGGCGACCCTGGCGTACGCGTCACTCGTCGAGCGCAACATGTTCACCCTTCGGCGGTACGACGTGCCGGTGTTGCCGGCCGACGCCGAGCCGCTGCGGATCCTGCACCTGTCGGACCTGCACATGACGCCCGACCAGGGGCGCAAGCAGCGCTGGGTGGCGTCGCTGGCCGCGCTCGACCCCGACCTGGTCGTGGTCACCGGAGACAACATGGCGCACCCCGGCGCCGTGCCCGGCGTGCTGCGCGCCCTCCAGCCGCTGCTCGACCTCCCCGGGGCCTTCGTCTTCGGCTCCAACGACTACACCGGGCCGGTCTGGAAGAACCCGTTCACCTACTTCCTGCCCGACCGGGAGTACACGGAGGGCGTCGAGCTGCCGCACGAGGAGCTGCGCGATGTCTTCGTCGGCGCGGGCTGGGCGGATCTGAACAACGCCCGCACCACCGTCAAGGCCGGCGGCCGGGTCGTCGAGCTGCTCGGGGTGGACGACCCGCACGTCGAACGCGACGACTACGACTCCGTGGCCGGGCCGGTGTCGCCCTCCGCCGACCTGTCGATCGCGCTCACCCACTCCCCCGAGCCGGCCATCCTCGACCGGATGGCCGCCGACGGCTTCGGGCTGCTGCTCGCCGGGCACACCCACGGCGGTCAGGTCTGCGTACCGGGGGTCGGTGCGCTGGTCACCAACTGCGGCCTGCCCCGCTCCATGGCCCGCGGCCTGCACCGCTGGCCCGGATCCGACTCCTGGCTGCACGTCTCCGCCGGGCTCGGCACCCACCCGACCGCGCCGGTCCGGTTCGCCTGCCCCCCGGAGGCGAGCGTGCTCACCCTCATCCCCCGCTGACCCGTACGCCCGCGATCCGCCGGGCCGCCACCCACGGCCCGGCGGCCGGGCGGGCGATCCGGGCGGGGTGACGTGGGGCACGTGCGGCACCGGATCCGCTCCGACGCCCTGGCACGGGTGTGTCCGCCCTTTCGAGCTGAATCGTCTACGACATCAGCCACCGCACCCCGGCAAGGCGGCTTCCGCGAGGGTCTGGAGGGCCGTAACGGTGGTGGGGGTACCGAGTTGGACCCCCGACCGGGGTGGGCTACTATTTGTCGGCACGCCTCGGGGTGTGGCGCAGCTTGGTAGCGCGCTTCGTTCGGGACGAAGAGGTCGTCGGTTCGAATCCGGCCACCCCGACAGAGGTCAGAGGGCACATCCGATCGATGGATGTGCCCTCTAGTGCTTCTGTACAGCAATGGAGTACAGCAGCAGTCAGCGCAGGCTCTCGCCCAGGCGCTTGAGCGCGTCGCGGGTGGCGTCCGAGGACGCCTGCGAATAGATCTCCATCGTCACCGACACCTCGGCGTGCCGGAGCACCTGCATGATGACGCGCGGATGCACGTCCAGGTCGACGAGCAGGGTCGCGCAGGTACGCCGGGCGTCGTGCACGGTGATCTTCCGAACTCCCGCCCGGACACAGCGGGCGTCCCAGGACCGGTTGAAGTTGCGCGGCTCGATGGGGGTCCCGTAGCGGGTGGTGAACAACAGTGGCGAGCCCTGCCAGGCGATACCCGCCTCGTCGCGATCGGCCTTCCTCGCGCTCTGGCGGAGGTCGAGTGCCGCCGCGCAGATGTCCGGCAGCGGGAGCGTGGCGTCCGAGGTCTGCGTCTTGGTCTCCCGGTGCAGCAGTTGGCCGCCGACCCGCTGCAACTGCCAGCCGATCGACAACTCCCCCGCCGCCAGGTCCACGGCGTCCCCGGTGAGGCCGAGCACCTCACCCTTGCGCAGGCCGAGCACCAGGATCAGCACGTACGCGGCATGCAACGGGTCGCGGTCGGCCCGCGCGGACTCCAGGAACCGACGCGCCTCGTCACTGGTCCACGCCCGGCCCCGGCGGCGACGGACCGGTGGGAGCTTGACCAGGGCGGCGGCGTTGCGGGTGACCAGTTCCTCGGTCGCGGCGTGGTTGAGCGCCGAGCGCAGCACACCCCGGATGTCCTTGACCGTGCGGGAGGACGGCGTGTCACCGCAGCACCGACCGAGTGCGCAGCATCGTCGCTTCCCCTCTGGGCGGCGGGCATCCTTGCCCTGGGCGCAGCACTGACAGGTGCGGGCCACCTCGTTGATCCAGGTCTGCACGTCGCGCACCTGGAGCCGGTCGAGCCGCTTCCAACCGAGGCCGGGGATCACGTACAGCCGAAGGATGGTCTCGTACGTGGCGCAGGTCAGCGGCGCGAGGTTGGGGCGCACGATCTCCCGGTGCCAGTAGGTGAGGTAGTCGCCGAGGGTCGGCACGCGGGTGGAGACCGGTCCGGCCTTGGCCTGTTGGTGCAGTTTGATCCACTTGTCGTGGACGGCGTCGCGGGTGGGGCCGTAGACGTACTTGCGGGTGCGTTTGCCGTCGGGTTTGGTGACCCAGACGTATGCGGCGAAGCCGTTGCGGTACGGGAAGATCGAGCCTTCGCCGTTGGCGCGTGCGCGTCCGGGCATCAGGCGGCCTCCTGCCGTTCGACCTGGTCACGGACGTACTCGTCGACCCACTCGGGGAGGATGCGGCGGTACTTGCCGTCCTTGATGGAGCGCAGTTCGCCGGTGGCGATCTTCATCTTGACCTTGGACAAGCCGAAGCCGAGCAGGACGGCGACCTCGGCGGGCGAGTACCAGCGCGGGGTGAGGTGCTGGGTCATGCCGCCACCCCCGACCACGCCTCGTGGGCGAGTTCGTCGCGGCCGATGCGTTGGCGTTCCCGGCGTTGGGCGGCGGAGGTGTTGGCGAGCAGGGCGTCCCCGTCGCTCAGCCAGCCGGAGCCGACGAAGGCCAGCGTGCCGACGGTGATCGAGCTGACGGTGTCGCCGTGCTCCGCGCGGCGGTAGGTGGCGCGGGCGTCGCGGAGTTGGCCGAAGGTGACCGAGTAGCGGCGGGCCTTGGTGAGGAAGTGACCGCCGTAGCCGAGCATGTGCGCCCAGCGGCGCAGCCCGGCGTAGGCGTTCGGTTTGCTGTCAAGGTCGCCTTGACGCTCGCCGGCCGGGACGGCGGTACGGGTGGTGTGGTGGTGGGTGGGGCGGCCGAGTCGCCAGCAGGCGTCGATGAGCCGGGCCAGGTGGTCGCCTTCCGGGTCGGCGTAGGCGTCGACGGTGTCCAGGGTGAGTCGGGTGGAGCAGTGGCCGGTGACCTCGGTGGACTTGGTGGCGTACTTGGCGAGGTAGGCGGCCACCCTGGCGTCGGTCACGTCGCCGTCGCTGGCGCCGATGCGGCGTACGTCGACCTGCTCACCCCAGGCGACCTGCCAGCCGGGCGGTCGGTCGGGGTGCGGCGGGGTGGTGACGGTGATCTGCCGGGCGGCGGCGTGGACGGCGGCGTCGAGGTCCTCGACGGTGATGCCGGCCGGCGGCGGCACCAGGGCGTGCCGGTCGTCGGGGTCGACACCGTCGAGGCGCAGCAGGACGTGGAAGTGCACCGCGCCCCGACGCTGCATCTCGGCGACCTTGCCGTGGGACACCCGCACCGGCGGCACCCGCCGCACCCGGCCGGAGTCGGTGGTGACCTGGACGTGGGGGATGCCGCGTCGGCGGCACAGGGCGGTGAGGTGGCGTTCGATGGCCTGTTTGGTGCGCCGCCACAGTTCCCCAGAGAAGGTGTTCCACACGGCGTGGTGGTCGTGGTCGTAGCAGTCCAGGCACAGCGGCCGCCCGAGCTGCGGATCGTCGGGGTTGTGGCGGGTGAAGCACGCCGCGGGCTGCCCGTGCGGGCAGTTGCCGGCGGTACGGCGGGCGTGGCAGGGTGCCGGCCGGCAGTCGCAGCGCCGCCGGTCAGCGCAGGTATGGCGGGCGATGTGCCGGTGGTGGACCGGGCCGAAGGACGGGGCGGTGAAGGTGGCGAAGACGACCGGATGCGCGGTGACGGTGGTGGGGACGGTCTTGCCGCCGGTCAGGCCGCAGCGGACCACCTGGAAGGCGTCACCGGCGTAGACCCAGGCGCAGTCGGGGCACTGGGCGGCACGCCGGTTGCCGCACGCCTTATACAGCGTCCGGTCGGGCAGCTCGTCGGTGTGCCGCTGTTCCACGACGCGGCCGGTGGCAGTCTCGACGGCGGTGAGGGTGCCGGTCAGGCGGATCGGGCGGGCGCAGCCTCCGGCGGCGCGGGTGTGCTCCAGCCAGCCGAAGAAGTCCGGGGCGGCGGCGCGGTGCAGGGCCTGGGCGTCACGGCCGGCGGCGAGGGTGGGCAGGGTGAACACGGGTTCTCCTCAAGGCGGGTGGCAGGGACGGGCGACGAACTGCCACCGGACGCCGGACGGTGTCCGTCGGTGGTGTTCGTGGTGTCTCCTGGCACCGCCGGAGAGGGCGGCTCACGCCGGAGGGCGGGCACAGGCCATCGGCCTCGGACCGCCGCTGAGCTGGGTTCTTCCGGTTGCTGGACCGCGGGTGATGCCGGGACGGGTGGGGTGCCTGGTCGTCGGCTTCCGGTGGGTTGCCGCAGGCAAATCCCACCCGTCGAGGTGCGCGAATCCGAGGGCCATCGTGGACGGCGGGACAGGCCATGCTGGGCCGTTCAGCGGATTCCGGGCCAGCGCGGCGGCCGGTGCGATCGAGGGCCGGCGGGACGTGACCCGCATCAGCGGCAGGAAGGCCGCTCGGCAACTCCGAAGTCGAGTTCAGCGATCCGGCGGGAAGGCCGCGCTGGCGTGCTCGACGAGGGTCAGAGTAGCACCGGGTACCCACACGTCAACCCATCGTGATCCGATGATGACTCGGGCATCAAACGCAATGGTGGTAGGAAGGTTTCGCGGCAAAGAATGACTTCGTGAACGCTGAGAAGCCCCGTGTCTTACTGGTTGACGACCTCCGGTCTTTCGTTGATGGTCGGGTGGCGCAAATAGTCCGCACCAGCGCGGCCGGCATCGAGGCCCTGGAGGGTCACCGCAGAGACCGGTTGGAAGAGCTGTGGCTTGATCACGACCTCGGCGGGGATGACACGATCTGGCCCGTAGTGGAGGTGCTGGAGCTGGCTGCGTTCGAGGGGCAGCCGTTCGACATCGGCGTGGTGTATGTCCACTCGGCAAATCCTGCTGGTGCCGCCAAGATCGCGCAGGTCTTACGCCGGTGGGGATACCACGTCCGCTCAGTGGCCGGGGCACCGCAGGTGGGCTACCTGCCCCAATCGGAGTAGCCGCGGGCAACCCACGCCCGCTACCTCGGTGAGATCCGCAGCAACTGACGCCGGCTGCCGGCCGGTGTGGGAGGACTTTCTGTACGTCTATCAAGGCGGCCCTGAACGGGCCGCACGCGCCGCCGCCTGGGCGCGCGTCCGTCGCTGCGCTGGCGCTCCGACTCCGGCCACGCAACACGCCCGGCGGCTGGCGCGGAGAGCGGGAGCCCGGAGGGGCCGCCGCAGCACGACAGCAGGGTTGACCGGGTGGTGGTGGGCCGGCAGCCGGCCGGGCCGCGCGGCCACGAGCCTGCGCGGCGCAGGGGAGCGCACGCCGGCCGCGTCGGCGAGCTGGCGGGGTTGCGGGGTTGCGGTTACTGCGCCTCCGGCGGGGGCGCTCCGGCTCCAGGATGGCCGGGACTGCGTCGGCGGCTTGCGGTCTGTGGGTGGTTGCGGTGGGGAGCCATCCCGCCTGCCATCGACCCGGGCGAGCCGAGCAGACCACCGCCCGACCCGCCAGCGTCCGTACGAGCCGTCAAGGTCCGCTTGACGTGGCGGGCCGGGCGGTGGCCCGCTCCCCAGGAGGGCGGGTCGACGGCAGGCGGGATGGCAAGGGTGCGACGCGGCGTCAGGGCTTTGTCTCCATGCTTTCCACCGAGATCGTTTGACTTGAGGCCGACGCTGGCTGTCTGGTCCCCGCTAAGGCGGCTTCCAATTTTTGCAGGTGCTCTTCTCGTATCTCTAGATATTCCCTCTCAATCTCGCTGCTTTCGGCCTCTAGCTCCGCTTGCGTTTGTAGCAGCTTGAGTCTTCGGGCCGCGATGCCATCAATCTCGTTGGACAGCTTGGCATATACGTCGCGACCCTCAGCGAGACGGGCCGCATCCAACTGATCGAACTTCCACCGAAGGGACCTCAGGCTTACCTCTGACCAGTCCAAATGGTGATGAGATTTGTGAAGAGTTTTCCTCAACCGTCGGTTTCTCATGCGTAGCTTGAGGATCTTGAAGTTCGATTTTGGTCTGTTCGAAAAGTAAATGATGTAGGCGGCGATCCTAGCGTTGGACCGGATTAGCAATTCCAGTGCGGGATTGAGTACCAGGGAGGTGACGCCGACGGAGATGGCGATCGGTATGACCGTTGTCCAGTAGGCCGACACTTTGCCGCCGGCTAGCGCTACGAAGCAATTAGGGATAGCGAATGCGTAAATCGTGAGGGGGGTAGCCCAGAATGCCCCTTGGATACTCTTGATCAGTCGTTGTTCGCCTGGCTTCCACTTAGATGCGATCGCTCGCGCCTCAACAACGATCGCGAGGGCCAAGACGGGCATAGTCTGGGCGCTCGTGGCCCAAAAGTCCGGTTCGACCAAGGCTCCTCCAGGGGTGCATGCCGGGCAAGGGTGCATCAGCAACAACCCAAGTTGCTGGACGGACAATTCCCACTACCAGGTAGTTGTCGGCACCAAACCGCCAGGACGCTTGTCTAGTCCAGTGTGAAGGTCGGTGGCGTCGGGTTTACGACAGTTGATGTGTGATGGGTTTGCCCGCTGCAAGGAGGCCGGGACCGCTCTCTTCCGGGAGAGCGTTAGGGGCGGGTGCGATGCACATCTTCCGCCGGGTGCAACTTTCCGCTAGCGTGACGCTACTTTCGGTGCATCGCGGGGAGGGCTTATGGCTGCGACCGACTTCTTTGCATCCAAGAAATCAGCTGCCGCCTTCAAGCACGGAATCTTGAGCCGGTATCCGGTCGTGTTTGCATCGAAGACAGGCCGAAGCGTTGAGGGTAACCGTGTTGTCTTCCTCGATGGCTACGCAGGGCGCGGAGAGTACGACGACGGCCAGCCGGGTTCGCCGCTGCTGCTGTCGCGGTGTGCCGAGTTCGTCAGGGGCTACCGCAATGTCCTGGGGTTTTTCATCGAGCAGAACCCGGACAACTTCGCCAACCTGGAGCGCGTACTCGACGAGAAGGGTGGCGACGCTGAGAGGACTGTCCGGCACGGCTCGGTTGACGAGCACCTTCCTGAAGTCCTAAGGCAGGCACAGGGCGCGTCGCTGTTCGCTTTTCTCGACCCGTTCGGCCCGGCGTTGGACTTTGACCTTCTCAAGGCCGCCCTGCTCGGTCGGCCGTCGTGGCCGCCTACTGAGGTCCTGCTGCACTTCAGCGTGTTGAGCGTCGCTCGGATGGGTCGTGCCGTACATGCAGCTCGTTCGAAGCGCGGGGAGCTTTCGCCAGCAGACCAGAAGACAGCCGACCGGCTAGACCGCTTCCTTGGCGGCGACTGGTGGCAAGAGCACTTTGCCGGCGTCCGAGACGATAGTGATGAGCATCGGGCTACCGAGATCGCGTTAGAGGTGTGCGACATGTACGAGAAGCTTCTGACGACCGGAACGAGATACCGAGCGGTCAAGATGCCGGTACGGCCCAGGCCCGATCTGCTGCCGAAGTACGTGCTGGCGCTGTTCACGGCCAGCAACGAGGGAGCCTGGCACTTCGCGGACTCGCTGGGCAAGGCAGGCGTGGAGTGGTCCGTGGCGTGGCAGACGGACCTGCTCCGCAAGGGGGAGAGATACGGGCAGGGCTCGCTGTTCGGCGACGATGAGTTGCCAACCCCCGAGAGCCACAGCAGCCGTCACGGCCCCGAGTGGACCAGAATCATTGCGGGGAACCTCGAACGGCTGCTAGACGAGCTGGGCCCTTTCTGCCCTGCCGACTACGTGCCGGAGGTCTACGGCACGACGCTAGGCCAGGCAAGCACGCCTCACGTCCGGGCCGCCGTGAAGCTATTGAGCAGAACGTCTGTGGCCAACACCGGAAAGGGCGACTTCTGGAAGGAGCAGCTGCGGCGCCCATAGGGGCTGTAACCCCTTCTCGGTCGGTGACTTCTACCCGATCGAGGTAAGTGCCCGTGCTGCCGGCATCTCGTCCCACGTTCGGCCGTCCAACTCCCGACCGCCGGCCTTCGGCGTTCTGCCGCCCCACTGCTTGAAGAAAAAGGCCGTACCGTCGGCGATGCACTGGTCGCGCAGGGATCGCACCCAAGCGGGATCGACCGGCCGGCAGCCGGGACCAGACTCACCACCGGCGATCAGCCAGTCAATGCCCTCAAGGTTCAGGTCGTCCAGCGGGCCGAGTAGCGGCTCGGCCGAGACAAACCGAACGGCAGCGGGCACCTGGCGGAGATGATCGATGCGCTCCGTCTGTTCATCGTCCTCGACAGAAACACCCATCCAGACGTTGGCTGGCCAGGTCAGTCGGGGAGCGAGCTTCGCAAGCCTCGCGGCTCGCTTCGTGAGTACCTGGTAGGTGTGCTGCGGGGTCGCCGCCATGACCTCAAAGACCTGCTCAACGAAGTTAAGGGGAACCTTCGCGTGAAACAGGTCGCTCATCGAGTTGACGAACACGACCCGGGGCTCGCGCCACCGAAGAGGCAACGCCAGCTCAGCGGGGTGTACTGCGACTCCGAAGCCCGGTCCCGACGTACGCGGGTCGCCGTCCGTCTGATACTTCGCGGACCCCATGGCCTTCAGCCGCTTCGCCAAGGTCAACGCGTAGCAGTGATCGCAGCCGCGCGAGATGCGGTCGCAGCCAGTAGTCGGGTTCCACGTGGCTTCGGTCCACTCGATAGAGCTCTTGTCTGCCATCACCACTCCCCGGCCGGTTGGAACGATTCTGTCGAACGTGCGTACGGATTGAAAGGCGTGGAGGCGATCTTTCTTGCCGGGTGAGCAACGAAGGCAGCAGTTGTCCCTGCTTCAATCGACCAACGCGCAAGGCCCAGGGGGAGACGCGGCCAGGCCGTCACCAGGCCGTCGGAGGCCGATCGTGAGCGACCAACGACGACCACTGGTGACGACATCTGCCCAGGTGACAAGGCGTGGCCGGCGCGACGACCAGGCCGGCCGGAGCCTCCTTACCTGTAGTTGGTGAACTGGTGATGTTAGTAGCCCTGTGCGTCGAGCGGTCCCGGCTTCGCCGTGCCGCGAGCCCAGGTGGCACCACAGGCGATGCAGACATCATCTCCGGTGTCCGCACCCAAGTGGTACTCCCGCTCGTGTTCTTCGTGAGCACACGGGGGACTTCCTGCCTGTTGCCAGGCTTTCCGTCGGCGAGCTGCCGCATCCATCTGCATCGGATCCTCCAAACGCGCAGGCGCAAGTCTATGCAGCAGGGTGCCGCAGAGGCATCGGCGGAAACGACTGTCGACAGCAACGCTGACAGCAACGGGACCAGACGGCAGCACGCTGACGAGTGCTGGCACGGACGAAGCTCCGAGCGTGCAGCCGTTGCCGGACGTGTGCGGACGCGGCGCACAGAGCTTGTAAACGAGACGTCGGGCAGCAGCGAGGCAGCGAGAAGGCAGCAAGAGCCTTGATCCAGGTCGGTACCGAACGTCGAACGAGGGCGGTGCGCACCTGCTCGACGGCATAAGCCGCTAGGAGCCGGCAGCAGTCGACAACTTCGGTCCGCATCCCCCCGACGGGGGTTGGTGTTGGATGCTCGTCGTCTAGACGGCGGCCCCAGCAGTGCGCCCAGGAGGCGTTGCCCACGACGCGTGGTGAGGGTTCGGCGCGGATACTGGCGGGGTGGTGGAGAAACAGGCGACGGAGTTGACCCGGTGGACCATCCACGGCGAGCGGGTAGTCGACGACACCCGTCGAGCGCGGGTGAGTATCGCCGAGGTGGAGTTGCCCGACGGGGTGCGTTTCGAGCAGTACGTGATCCGGGCTCCCCGATCAGCCATGGTCGCCGTACTGGACGATCGGGAGCGCCTGCTGTTGATGCGGCGGCACCGGTTCGTGTTCGACCGGTGGGTGTGGGAGCTGCCCGGCGGCTACGTCGATGACGAGGAGCACCCGGCGCAGTGTGCGGTGCGGGAGGTCGAGGAGGAGACCGGCTGGCGGCCCCAGGGGGTCGAGCCGTTGTTGTCCTTCCAACCGTGGGTCGGCACTGCCGACGCCGAGAATCTGCTGTTCCTGGCCCGGCAGGCCGAGCACATCGGAGCACCCGTAGACGTGAACGAGGCGGAGCAGGTCGCCTGGATTCCGCTCGACGAGGCGTACGGGCTGGTGTCCCGGGGTGAGATCGTCGGCGCCGGCACGGTGATCGCCGTGCTAGAGCTGGTCGCGCGTAGGGCTCGGGGGGAGCTGTAGGGGTCAGCGCCTTGGGCCGAGGGTAGCGTCGATGCGGCCGGTGAAGTGTCGGACGGCGGGTAGTCGCCGGTGCGGGGCGAGTTGGGTTTGCAGGTCGCGGAGGTAGCGGACGGCTCTGGCGGACCGTAGCTGGGTGGTCAGGGTCAGGGCTTCCGTGCCGATGGCGCAGGCCCGGTCGGGTTCGCCCTGTCGGGCGTGGACGCTGGCGAGCAGCGCCAGGTTGAAGGCTCTACCGCGTACGTAGCGGTTGTCCATGTGCAGGGATCGGACGGCGAAGCGTTCGGCGTGGGTGTTGCGGCCGAGTGCGTGGAAGCAGTGGCCGAACTTGGCCGACAGGTACGCCTCGTCGAAGTAGCTGAGCCATTGCGGGTCGGCGCTGCGGTCGGCCCGATCAAGGGCTTGTTCCGCCTGGTGCAGGGCGGCGGCGCAGGCCCGTTCGTCGTTGGCCTTGGCCAGGGCGTGGGCTTCCATGACGTGGGCTTCTGCGGTCAGGACGGGGACCCCGGCGCGGCGGGCGGTCTGGCCGGCGGCGCGGGCGAGGTCAATGCCAGCGGCGGTGTGGCCGAGGTAGGTGGCCTGGTGGCTCATCGCGGCAAGGATCTCCGCGCCGAGGCCGTCGTCTCCGGCCGCGTGGGCGAAGTCCAAGGCGAGGGTGAGGTAGCGCTGGGCGATGCCGTGTTCGGCCGTGTCGTACGCCTGCCATCCGGCGAGTTGGGCCAGTTCAGCGGCAGCGCTGAGCAGCCGTTGACCGGTGGGGTGGTCGTACCGGCCGTCGGTGAGCAGCGGGGTCACCTCCTGGTGGAGGTAGCGGGCGACGGTGTCGCGGGCGTGCCCGCCGCCATATTGGTTGTCCAACTGGCGGTAGGTCGCGGTCATCGCGCGGATGGTGTCAATCTCCGGTTGACCGACGGTGCTGCGTCCGGGTTGGGCGATCGGGGCCGGGTCGGGTGCGGTGAACCAGCGCAGCGCTGGCAGGGTGTAACCGGCGGAACTGAAGGCCATCTGCCGGAGTACGTCTCGACGGTTCACGTCACCTCGCCAGAGCTCTGCGGCACTGCGTACGTCGTCTTGCCAGTTCCGGTTGGCCGGGGGCTCGCTGGGCCGACCGGGGGTGAGCCGGCCGGGGTCGGCCGGCGGCGCGGCCTGGCGGGGTGCCAGGCCCATCGTGATCCGCGCCTGGTCGGGCATCCGGCTTCCGTCGGCGATCCGCTCCAGCACGTCGATCGAGGTGACCTTGCGTCCGGCCATGATCCGGCTGACGTAGCCCTGTTCCAGCCCGACGGCGGCCCCGATCCGGCTCTGACTCGCTCCGGTGAGACGGGTGATCCAGCGGAACAGCCCGCCGATGTCGCGGGTGGCCAGGGCGGTCAGCACCTCGCCGTGCGACCACGCATCCTCCGGAATCCGCAGCGGATCGAGCAGCACGGCAGCTCCCAGCGTCTCGTTCCGACTACTCAAGGTGTTCAGGCCAACAGCCTAGGGCGACCATTCGTGCTGGTCGAGCCGTCCCATGTCACCGTGGCATGACCGCTGGCCATGGAGCGTTCCGGCGTCGGACGGGATGGTCGGCGCATGTCCTTCAATGTCGATAGCCCGCCCGCGGAGCCACCCGCCGACTGTCAGCACCGCCTGTTGTGGCGGCTGGCCCGCGCTCTCTGGGAGGCTCACCGGCCAGACAGCGCCGGTTTCTGCGTGGTCGCTGGCTGCTGGCACACGAACCAACGCGACCCCTGCCGGCTGGCCCAGCTCGCCCAGGAGGGGATGCGAACCGCCTGCGGCGAAGCCACCGCCGCCTCGCCGCCCTGGATCGCCGTCACCCGCGAGCGCCTGGCGGCGGGGGACATCGACCCCGTGGACGCCGTCGCCGAAGCCCTCTGGCATCACCGCCACGCCCCCAGGTCGGGGCGGTGACCGATGGGAGCCATCTACACCTCGGCAGCCTTTCGGACGTACGCCAAGGCGCAGGTGGCCTATGCGGACATCCTGCTGATCAAGCACGCCGAGTCGGCCCTGAGCCTGTGCCGGTGCGGCCGACTCCACCCATGCGACGACCGCCAGCACTGGCTACGGATGCGAGCCCACTTCGGGCGGTTCCTCGTCGACGAGCGGTACAGCAGCGAAGTACAGCAACCCCACTCACCGAACCCGACCCGAAGCGACCCGGGCAGGCCGGATGACCGCGAATGACACCCGCTCCGGCCGGCCTGCCGACAGTTCGGGACGAAGAGGTCGTCGGTTCGAATCCGGCCACCCCGACCAGAGGTAAGAGCAGGTCAAGGCCCCTCCAACGAGGGGCCTTGATTCGTTTCCGCCCACTACCCTTTCGGAGACGGCGGCGGTGTGCTGCCTCCGATCAGGGGCGGCGATCCGCGAGGACACAGAACTCGTTTCCCTCCGGGTCGGCGAGTACGACCCAGCGCTCGTCGCCCTGGCCGACCTCGGCGTGCCGAGCCCCCAGGGCGAGCAGGCGACGGACCTCTTCGTCCTGTTCCCTGTCGGTGGGATTGACGTCGATGTGGAGCCTGTTCTTGACGGTCTTGCCCTCGGGCACGCGCGCGAACGTCAACGCCGGCGGCACCGGCCCCGGGTGATGTCTGCTGCCAGGCGCCACAGGCGGGCCGATGGTGACGATTCCGTCGTCCTCGTCCTGCACCTCGTAGCCGAGGACCGCGCACCAGAAGCGGGCGAGGCGGTCGGGCTCGGCACAGTCGATCGCCAGCTCGGTGAACTTGCTGGTCATGTCGGGACCCTCCCAGTCGAGTAGCGGGGCCGGCGCAAAAGGGGCACACCGGATCAGTCGCCGGAGAAGCCCCAGAAGTAGATCTCCCCGGGGCGGCCGGCCGCGTCGTGCAGGATCGCGCACCGGCCGAACGCCCGGCGCTCGGCCAGGCCGTTGATCGCGCCGACGTGCGCGCGGGTCAGGGTCTCCGCGCCGGCGCAGCGCAGCGCCTCTGCCGTGGTCACGGGCTGCACCGTGCCGTAGTCCGGCTTCTCGCCGTCGGACAGGACGTGGAACATGTCCAGGATGGAGTGGGTGCCCGACTCCTGGACCCACTCGTCGGCATACAGCTCGTCCATCGTGGCCGGGCGGTGTGGATGGTCGCTGGCCGACGTGCCGAACTCACCCCGCGCCCACCAGTAGGCGCCCTCGGCGAAGACCTTGTCCCGCAGGTCGTCCAGCGCGGCGTCGAGGTCGGGCTGGTAGGCGACGAAGTATCTCCAGCCGGACGCGCCCATGGCCGCCCCTTCCCGTTGGTCGTCAGGTCGGGGCGGACCGTAGCAGCGAGCACCGACAGGACCGGGTCGCCCGGTCAGTCCTGTCGTTCGGTGCGCGCGATCTCGGCGAACGCGGCGGTCAGATAGCCGTCGAGGGGCCGGCCGGTGGCGGCGAGCAGGTCGGCGACGAGCAGCGGGGCGTGCCGCGCCACCGCGGGCGGGTCGGGCGGCGACTCGTCGCCGTCGGGGTCGTAGACGCCGAGGGCGCCCGCCAGCAGGACGAGCACCACGTGCGGGTCGACGTCGGGTCGCCATGGCGCGGCGCCACGGATGCAGGCTTCGAGCACCTGACGCACGTCGTCGCCGTCCAGGCCGTCGGGGTGGCTCTCCTCCAGCAGCAGCCGGACCACCGCGCCGAGCACCAGGCCGGACCGCTCGGCCGCGGCGAGCCGGGCGACCGCGACGTCGTACGCCTCGGGTGTGCGTTCGCGGGCGGCGTCGACCGCGTCGGTGGCGGCATTGGCGATCTCGCGGGCCGGTGCGGGCAGGTGTCGCCAGGTCGTGGTCATCCCGACCAGGATCGCAGAGGGGTACGACGCCCCACCGACGCGCTTCCGACGTGATCCCGCACACAGGACAGGTGTGAAACTGGGAGCGAAAAACCCTCGCGCTGTGTCACACCGAGAGCACAGAATCGTGGAATGCTCAGTCGCGCCCTGCCCCGCCGTTCTGAAGCCCGGCGGATGCTCATCGGCACGCTGTTGTCGGCGATCGGGCGCGGCCTCACCCTGCCCTTCCTGTTCATCTACCTGACCGATGTCCGGGGCCTCACCGACGCCCGCGCCGGCCTGGTGATCGGCTGGTACGGCGTGATCACCCTGACGCTGTCGCCGATCGGCGGCGCGCTCATCGACCGGTTCGGCGCGCGCCGGGTCCTGCTGTCGGGCCTGCTGATCGAGGCGGTCGGCACCGGGTCGCTGGCGCTGGTCGACTCGACCGCCTCGGCGTTCGGGGTGATGACGCTGGTCGCGATGGGCAGCTCCGTCATCTGGCCCGGGCAGAACACCATCCTCGCCTCGCTCACCGACGCCGACGAGCGGCAGCGGGTCTTCGGGCTCAACTTCGCCCTGCTCAACCTCGGCATCGGCGTCGGCGGCCTGACCTCCGGCGCGATCGTCGACACCGCCCGCGCGGTCACCTTCCAGACGATCTACGTGCTCGACGCGATCAGCTACCTGATGCCCGCGCTGATCCTGCTGACCCTGCCGCACGTGGGCCACCGGCTCGCCGCCGGCCCGGCCGGGGACCGGACGTCGGCCGGCGGCTACCTCGCCGTGTTGCGGGACCGCCCGTTCCGGCGGCTCGTCATCTTCGGACTGGTCCTGACCACCTGCGGTTACGCGCAGATCGAGGTCGGCTTCACCGCGTACGCCATCCGGGTGGCCGAGGTGACGCCGCGCGTGGTCGCCTGGGCGTTGGCCGGCAACACGGTGATGATCGTGTTGTCGCAGCTGCTGGTCCTGCGGCGGATGGAGGGTCGCAGCCGCACGGGAGGGCTGGCGGTCGTCGGCGGGGTCTTCGCGCTCGCCTGGCTGGTCCTGGGTGCCGGCGGCGTGGTCGGCCCGGGCAACGCGCTGGTCGCCGCCCTCTGCGTGGTGGCCTGCTCGGCGATCTTCGGCTTCGGCGAGACGCTGCTGTCGCCGGTGATGCCGGCGCTGACGAACGCACTCGCCACGGACGAGCTGCGCGGCCGGTACAACGCCATGAGCTCGATGATCTTCGGCATCAGCGGTGTGATCGGCCCGGTCACGGCGGGCCCGCTGATCGGGGCGGCCGACGGCCGGATCTGGGTCGCGACGGTCGTCAGCGGCTGCCTGGTGGCCTCGCTCATCGCGCTCTCCCTGCGCCGGCTGCTCACGACAGCCCAGGACGGCCGTGAGCCGGTCACCCCGCCGGCCGCCGAACCGGCCCCCGCCAAAGCCTGACCGGACGGGCGACAGGCCCCGAAACGGATGACGATCGGGTGTCCGGGCGGACGTTTCCGACATGCCCGGCCACTGTTGACGGCCACTGGTACACCGGAATGGTGCCACGCCGTAGGAGGCAGGTTGTCTGAGGAGCAGAAGGGGCGGGCCCTGGAGGCAGCCCTGGCGGACGCGGCGGCGATCCGGGCGACGATCGAACGGAAGGCCAACCACAACCAGGCCCTCGTCGGGGTGCACCTGACCGCGGTGGCGGCGGTCGCCGGTTTCGTCCTCTCGGAGAAGGCAGACATCCGGATGTTCCTGCTCCTGCCGGTGCTCAGCGCCGCCCTGGGGCTGAGCGTCGTCTCCCAGTACCGGGACATCCGCATCGCCGGGCAGTACATCGAGCAGGTGCTGCGGCCCACCATCGCCCGCTACACCAGCGAGCCCGGCCTCTTCGGTTGGGAGGCCTTCTACTGGCAGCGCAAGCACGACGGCCACGTGGCCCAGGCGCTCGCCATGGGCATGATCTTCCCGGGCGTGTCCGTCCTCGCCCTGGCGGTGACGTTCCCCGGCATCCAGGGGGCCGGCGACAAGCTGGCCTGGGCCGTCGGGGCGGTCATGCTCCTGATCCTGATCGGGGCCTGGTCCAACCGGCTCCGTGAGATGGTCCGCGCCCGCTGGGCACAGTTCCGCGCCCCGGCCCGACGGAGAACGAACGAGCCGGCCCGACGGACGACGGACGAGCCGGCCCGCTCGGACGGCGGCGCGTCCCGGACGCCGACGGTGATCTGACCACCGGTCCGGCAGCACGGGCGGCGGCCTCGGGTGGCGGATGGTCGGCCTCGGAAAGTGGGTCAACCGGCGACGGCCTGACGCACCAGCGGCTCCAGCGCGTGCCGCTCCCACCCGTCGGTCATTCCCGGCCGGTCGCCGAGATAGGCGGTGATCCGGTCGGCGTCCCAGCCGTGCGACTCGTGCAGTCCCCTGGCGATCATGACGAGGTAGGCCGGGGCCGGCGCTCGCCACCGCACCTCGGTCGCCGCCCACGGGGCGGTGAAGGTCAGCAGCGGAAGCCCGTCGAGCCGGCCGGGGCAGATCAGCGTCTCGTACCGGCCGGGACCGAGGGTGGCCCTCCCGGTGGCGACGGCCTCGGCGATCAGGCCGAGATCGGTACCGGGTTCCCGATACATCTCCTGGGCGGCCACGTCGGCGAACTGCCCGACGTCGAGCAGGTAGGCCCGGGCCGCCGCCTCGCCGGGAAGCGCCGGGTCGTAGAACGCCATTCCGCCGGTCCACGCCCGGGACTCCCCGGCGAAGTAGACGCCGCCGGGCAGCGACACCGGCACCGTACGCCTCGGGGGTCGCGGGTCCCGGCAGCCCGGATAGGTCCGCAGCCCGCCGGGCGGGCAGCCCCCGGCCAGGTAGAAGCCGAGCCTGGCGGCGTGCATGTTCGACCCGTACGCGACATACCAGACCTCGCCCGGCACGGCCGGCCCGTCCCGGTCGGCGGTCAGAAACCGCAGGTCATGCCGGCGGCGTGGCTGACCTGCACCACGTGCGTGGCACAGCCGCTCGCCGTGACCTGGTGCAGCAGGAAGCCGGTCGGCTCGGCGACCCAGCCGATCTGCTCGTCCGCGCTGGTGGTGAGCGAACTCTGCCGCCAGGTGCTCGGTGCGGTGGTGAGCACCGTGCCGGCGAAGCTCACCGTGACCGGGCGGTGTACGTGCCCGGCGATCACCCGGACGACGTGCGGGTGCCGGGCGACCACCTCGGCCAGCTCGTCGCCGTCGGTCAAGCGGAGGTCGTCGGCGGCCGGAATGCCGACCGGCGCCGGCGGGTGGTGCAGGCAGACCACCGCCGGGACCTCGGGCCGGCCGGCCAGCACCCCGTCCAGCCAGCCGAGCTGGTCCTCGCCGAGACAGCCGGCGCTGCCGCCCGGCATCAGGGAATCCAGCACCACGACAGTCGCCTCCGCGTGGTCGACGTGGTAGTAAGCCGAGAAGCCGCCGCCGAGCCACAGCGTGCCCCCGAACGCGTCCAGCAGCGACTCCCGGTCGTCGTGGTTGCCGGCGACCAGATGCACCGGCAGCGGGAACCGACCGATGATCTCGCGCAGCGTCGCGTACTCGTCGGGGCGGCCACGATCGACCAGGTCGCCGGTGATGACCACGCATTCGGGCCGGGGGTTCAGCGCCAGCACCCGGCCGAGGGCCCGGTGCAGGCCGGCGGCCGGCTCGGCGGCGAGCGCGCCGGTGGTCAGGTGCGGATCACTGAGCTGGGCGATGAGCATCGGTGCCTCCACTCGACCGGGACCCCCACGCTATCGCCGCGAGCCCCGGCGCGCGGCCCGCCGAACCCACAGGCCCTGTCCACAGCCTGTGGATGGAACATGTGTACGAAGGCATGGATGATCTTGCGCACAGGCGGTCCGATGCCCCGCTGAGTACTCTTGATCGCGGGCCCGCCCGCCGGTCGCAGCCCTCCCTACCTGGAACGACGTGCCGAGTGGATCACGAGCGAGTCATCCGTGACGTGACGGTCCGCCTCCCCATGGCGTCGACTGCCGTCGAGGCGTGCCAGTGGACCGTCGCCGCCCTCGCCCGGCACGCGCCGGCCACCATCTCCGTGCTGCTCCAGGTCCACGACCGCCTCCGCTGCGTCGCCGCCACCGGCTCCTGGCAGGTCTTCTCCACCGTGCCGCCGAAGACCGGGATCGTGGGCCGGGTGTACGCCTCCGGCGAGACCGCCGTCGTGCCCGAGGTCGCCGACGACCCCGACTACATTCCGGTACGCCCCGACGTCACCGCCGAGGTGTGCGTACCGGTGCTCGACCCGGCGGGTCGGCCCATCGGCGTACTGGACCTCCAGTGGCGCGGCCCGACCGACCTGGCCCCGTGGCGCGACACCGCCGAGCGCCTGGCGGCCCGGCTCGGTGCCCGGATCGTGGCGCTCGGCGGGCCGCCGGCGGAGAGCCGCAGCGAGAAGCTCCTCCGGCACGCCGCCGCGCTGACCGCCGCGTCGACGGAATGGGACCTGTTCGCCGCCGCGATCGCCGCAGCCCGGGACGTGTCCACCGTCTCCGCGGCGGTGTTGGTGCTCACCGGTCCGGACGGGCCCCGGCTGGGCACTCCGCCAGCCACCCCGGGCGAGTTGGAGGCCCGGATCCGGGCGGAGCTGACCGAGGCGGGCCCGGCCGCGCTGGACCGGCTGGTCAGCCGCGCCCACCGCCACGGTGTGGGCTACACGCTCGGCGAGGCGGGGCACCCACCGATCCCCGACCACCGGCCGCTGGCCCGCGCCGGAGTACGCACCCTCGTCGCGGTGCCGGTCGGCCCACCCGACGACGGCGGGGTGCTGCTGGTCGCCGACGAACGGCTACTGCGCCCCGACCCGACCACCGTCAACCTGTTGGAGCTGCTCGCCGGTCAGGCATGGAGCTGCCTGGACCGACTGCGTACCCTCGCCCGGCTGCGCGAGCAGGCCAACTCGGACCCGCTGACCGGGCTACGGCACACGGGCCCGTTCGGCCGGCGGATCGCAGCGGCCACCCCCGGGCGTACGGCCCTGCTGGCCGTCGACGTGGACGGCTTCAAGAGCGTCAACGACACGTACGGCCACCAGGCCGGCGACCGTGTGCTCGTCCGGCTGGCGCGGGCCATGGAGGCGGCGCTGCGCCAGGGCGACGAGCTCTACCGGATCGGCGGCGACGAGTTCGTGGCCGTCATCGAGGTGAGCCGCCCCGAGGAGGCGGTCCGGATCGCCGAGCGCCTGGCCGAGGCGGCGAGGCGGATCGGCCGCACGATCAGCATCGGGGTGGCCCTCCCCCGCCCCGGCGAGTCACCCGAAGCCACCCTCCGCCGCGCCGACCAGGCCCTCTACGCGGTGAAACAACACGGCCGCGACGGCGTCCGCCTGGCCCCCGCCTGAACCCCTGTCCCGCCCCGGCCCATCCCGGCTTCCCCCGCGGCACGCCCCACCCCCGCCCCATGCCCCGCCGTCGCCCGCGCCCCGCCAGTGCTGCGCCTGCGCCCGCGCCCGCCAGTGCCTGCGCCCGCGCTGCGCCGTACCCTGCCCGGCCGCGCTCCACCCGCGCCATGGTGCCGTGCCCCCGCGCCGCGCTGCCATGGCCCGCCCGTGCCGTGCCCGTGCCCGTGCCGCGCCCCGCCCCGTCCGCGCCCCGCCGCGCCCGTGCCGTGCCCGTGCCCGTGCCGCGCCGCGATCTTGCACTTCCTGCCCAGGCAAACCGGACAAAGTGTGCACAGAGGGGGCTGGAAGTGCAAGATCGCGAGTGCGGGGCGCGCGGGGTGCGGGGTGCGCGGGGCGCCGCGCGGGATGCGGGGTGCGGGGTGCGCAGCCAGTGGCGGCGAGGGCCTGGAGTGGCACGGCGTGGGCCGGGACGCCGGGCCGGGCCGGGCGGGGCGGGGCGGGGCGGGGCGGGCCGGGGCGGTGGGCGCGGGCGCGGGGCGGGG
>NZ_JBEZMR010000023.1:0-111132 GCF_040652795.1 Micromonospora sp. NPDC048170 | reverse complement strand
CTGAGCCAGGATCAAACTCTCCAACAAAAACTTGTTGAAAAACTGTCCCGACAACAAAAAGTGTTGCCAAAGGAATCCAAAACCAGCCAAACCATACGGTCCGACCAGTCCCGGGTATAAACAAATTGGCACTGGCTTATCAAGCACCCTGTTGAGTTCTCAAAGAACAACCACACACCGACCAGAACCCCACACCGTGGAACCCCAACCGAGGCAAACCGTTCACATCCCCGCCGCTCCCGCGCCGGGCACTTTTACTACGCTACCTGACCGTCTCCGCCGTGTCAAACCGTTTGTCCCGGTCTGTCGTGCTTCGTGCGGGTAGGCATCGAAGACCGCGCACAGCGGCGTACCGCTGCGATTGATCATCGGATTTGGCAGACCGGTCGCTCTGCGGTTTCCCGCGAGCTCGCCCGGTTCCCTGCCGGCCGTGAACCTTACCCGGTCGGCTCCGCTGCGCCAAATCCGCCTCGCGGCAGATCCGGCGAGCCCCGCCCGGGGCCATGTCTTCCAGGAGTTGCTCCCGTCCGACCCGGCACCAGCTTCGTTCGGGGTCAGGACCTTCGCCCTGTTTTGCCCCGTTCCGCGCTGGCAGAGAGAAAGTTACGCGTCTGCGGGTTTGAACGTCAAATCCGGGGGTAGCGTCCCCGGTCACATCATTCCCGCCTGACTATCCCACCTGCTCAGCGCCAGTGCGCTGCCGCCAACCGCACCCAAGCTCCGCGACGGACAGCTGCGGGTGGAGAGCGTCGGTACCCGGAAGCCACCAGGTTTTCCGGTCAGGGCGTCGGGCGGTCGGCACGCCTGCTGGCCGCCCGCCAGGCGCGGACGCCGAGCACACCGACCGTGGAGCCGATCACCAGGGACGCCACGATCAGCAGGGCGTGGATCCAGAGGAAGCCGGTGGCGGGAAACTCCCCGACCGTGCCGGTGGACCAGGACCGCGGGTCCTTCCAGATGGCGACCGCGAACCTCGGCCAGATCACCCAGGTCCAGATCCCGACCCCGGTGAGGAAGAGCGCCCAGCCTCGCGACAGCACCATGGCTGCCAAGTATGCCAGCGCGATCGAACGGCCCGGCCGGCCGGCGTACGCCAGGGCGCAGGTCACGGGATCCGGCGCGACGGGCGCCTCGCGGTGCCAGCCGCGACGGGCATCCGGAACCCCGGCTCGCCATTTCCGAATTTCGGCGATGGCACCGATCGCGTGGCCACGGGATGGCACGGAAAAGGGGATACGAGCGACTACCACCGGTCTTCCCTCGATCGCTGCTTCGGAGAAGAACACCAGGTGGACGGTGCCGGGCCGGGCATCCGTCTGACCGCGCCGGGGTGCAATTTCCGTAACAGAAACGGGTCCGCTCCGGGGCTACGGAACGAATGTCGGACGAACGCGGGCGAGCCGAAGAAGGACGCGTTGTTTCCCGTCGGCGCGGGTTGGGCACTGCCTTGCGGGACCGGCGCAGACCGTCATCGGAGGTGACCCGTGCAGCCGTCGACGTTCAACCCCTGGACCTGGCGCGACCCGTCCGCCCTCGCCGGCGGATACTCCGGAGCCGCCACCGACTCCGCCCCGCCCGACCGGCCGGAGTCCGGCGGCGACGGGCCGGACGCCCCCGGCCCCGGCACCCCGCTCGACCTGGTCGGCTACCGGGTGGAGGCCACCGACGGGCGGATCGGCTCGGTCGACGAGGCCAGCGACGACACCGACGCCCGCTGGCTGGTGGTGGACACCGGTCCATGGATCTTCGGCCGCCGGGTCCTGTTGCCGGCCGGGACGGTGAGGCGGGTGGAGCACCTGGACCGCACGGTGCACCTGGACCGCACCCGCGAGCAGGTCAAGGAGTCACCGGCCTTCGACCCGGACGCGTACGGTCAGCCCGGCTACCGGGACCGGGTCGGCGACTACTACCGGGAGACCTACCGGCAGGGCTGAGCAGGGGCGTGGCCACGGACAGGACCGGCTACCGTGGGTGGCATGGTCCGGTCGATCAGCTACGCGCCGGAGGTCGTCGACCCGCTCGACGGCCTTCCGCTCGGCGTCGTGACCACCTTCCCGACCTGCTCCGACGACGGTCGCGAGCGGATCATCGACGTTCTTCGTGCCGTTGGGCTGCGGTTCCGCGACGGCGCGCGATGGCGGTCGGCTCTCTGAGCCGACCCCGAACCGATCCCGGGTGACATCCCCGGTCGGCGCGCGCCCGCGCACACCTCGTCCACCAGACACGAAAGGCGTACCACCATGTCCGTTCCACGGATGCTCACCGGGGACCGTCCCACCGGACGCCTGCACCTCGGCCACTACGTCGGCAGCATCGCCAACCGGGTGCGGCTGCACCAGCGCTACGAGAGCTTCTTCATCATCGCCGACCTGCACATGCTCACCACGCGGAACACCCGCGAGGACATCGAGCGGGTCGCGGGCAACGCCCGGGAGATGGTCACCGACATCCTGGCCGCCGGCATCGACCCCGAGCGGGCCACCTTCTACCTCCAGTCGGCCATCCCGGAGGTCGGCGACCTGAACACCCTCTTCCAGAACCTGGTCACGGTGCCCCGGCTGGAACGCGTGCCGTCACTCAAGGACATGGCCCGCGCCGCGGGCAAGGAGGAGATGCCGTACGGGCTGCTCGGCTACCCGGTGCTCCAGGCCGCCGACATCCTCTGCGTGAAGGGGCAGGTCGTCCCGGTCGGCAAGGACAACGCGGCACACGTGGAGGTGACGCGCGAGATCGCCCGGCGCTTCAACCACCTCTACGGGGAGGTGTTCCCCGTGCCCGAGACGATGGCGTCCGAGACGCCGATCCTGATCGGCACCGACGGCCGGGCGAAGATGAGCAAGAGCCTGGGCAACACGATCGCGCTCTCCGCCGATCCGGCGACGGTCCGTCGCGCGGTGATGGGCATGTACACCGACCCGAACCGGATCCGCGCCGACGTGCCCGGCACCGTCGACGGGAACCCGGTCTTCGCGTACCACGACATCTTCAACCCGGACCGGGCCCAGGTCGACGACCTCAAGGAGCGCTACCGGGCCGGGCGGGTCGGCGACGTGGAGGTGAAGGAGAAACTGGCCGTCGCGCTCAACCGGTTCCTGGACCCGGTCCGGGAGCGCCGGGCCCGGATCGAGGCCGAGCCCGGGCTGGTCGACCAGCTGATCTTCGAGGGCACCGAACGGACCCGCCGCGAGGTGCGGCAGACGCTCGTCGAGGTCCGCCGGGCAATGGGGCTGACCAGCGCGTACACGCAGGTGCGCCGACGGGCCGAGCGGCACCGCAAGGCCGCGACCACGCCGGCCTGAGCGGTCGTACGACCGGCGCCCGGCCCGGGATCGGGGGCTACCTCGGTTCCGGGCCGGATCCTGCGGCCCGCCCGTCCCCACTCTCTGGCGGCCCAGGGCACTTGTCGCTAGGTTTCAGTCTCGGGTAGCTCACTGTCGTCGATCGGGGAAGTCGGCCGCGTGTCGCACATCGAGAAGATCACTGGGGAACTGCGTACGCTGACGACCGGTGTCGACAGGGCACAGGCACTGGCGTCCGCCGCCGACAACCAGGCGCAGGAGGTGGCCCTGCGCGCCGCCGCCGCCGGCTTCGCCGCCGTGGCCGCCGGCCTGACCCGCGTACGCGACGGCGTCTCGGCCATCCGGGGTGGCCTGGGCAGCCTCGCGAACACCATCGGCGAAGCCACGAAGACGACCACAGCCGTCCCGCAGCAGGCCAGCCCACACGAGACGATCACCGGCCTGACACCCGTACAGGCCGCCGTCGACGGCATCCGCGACACGGCCGCCGCCACCATCGCCCAGGTCGACCAGACCCGGCAACTCGTCACCACCGTCCTGCACGGCGGCCAGCCCGGGCCGCTGCTGCAGTCACTGGAGAGCATCAAGCAGGTCCTGACGACGGTCGCCCACCGCACCACCACCACCCGCCAGACGGTCGAGACGGCCATCGCCGAGGCACGGCAACTGGGGTCGGCGGGAAACTGACCAGGGCTGGCGGCACCACACCGACCAGCCCCACCACCACAGCTCCGACCCCCACCTCTCCCATGCCGGACGACACCGCCGGCCACCGCCTGACCCCCTGGACCAGGCCCGCCACCGGCACCCCCGGCGGCGCACCCACCGGACCACGCACCCGGATCCCGGCCAACGAGAGGCCGAGTGAACGCCGCAGCCTGGAACTGGAGAACGACGGCGCCGACAGGGTCGCCGACAGGGGCTACCGGGTGCACCAGAACCCCACCAAACAGCAGATCGCGAAGGCGCTGCTGGACACCGGCGACGTCGTCGATCCGAAGAGATCACCGGATTACCTGGTCGAGGGACACGTCTTCGATTGCTACGCTCCCGCTCCCACCACTTCGGTGCGAGCCGTCGGGAGCGCTGTCACGAGAAAGATCAAAGACGCCCAGACGCAGCGCGTGGTGCTGAACCTCAAGGACTGGCGTGGAAACCTCGCCGCCCTGCAGAAGCAGTTCGCCGACTGGCCGGTACCGGCGTTGAAGGAACTGGTGGCGGTCACCCGGAACGGCACCATCGTCCAGATCGTCCGGCGGGACTGAGGAAGGCCGAACACATGTCCATCACCTATCGACTGACACTCGCTGGCGAAGTTCCGCTGGATCTGGTGGCCGGGCTCGCCGCTCCGGGCGCCGCCGAGACACCCACGCCGGCCGGGAACCGCCTGCTCAGCGCCGATCTCAACGAGGAACGCGGGTTCGTCGTGAGCATCACGTCGGGCAGCCACGGTTACTACGAGGCGGAGGCAGACGGGGCGGTGTGGGTGTGGGAGCCGGCCACCCACGTCGACATCGGCTTTCACATGCGCAAGGACACGCTGGCAGACAAGGGCAGGCCCCACATGCTGCGGACCGTGGGTCGGGTGCTGGCCAGCCGGCCCGAGGACGCGGCGCTGGTGCTCAACGACAACTGGCTGCTGCTGACCCGGGTCGACGGCACGATCCGCCGGCACAACGAGGCCGACTGGTACGACGAGGCGTACGACAGCCTGCTGCCCGGCTGACCGGCCGGCCGCCGGTCGGCTGTCCATCTCGGGTCCCGTGGCGCGGGCGCGGCCGTCCTACCATCCGATCGTGGCGAACTTCGATATTCCGGCAACGGTCGCGACGGTCTGGCAGCGGCAGGCGGCGTGGTCGCGGGCGGCCGGCGAGGCCAAGCGCGTCATCACCCGCGCCCGCCTGACCGTCGCCGCGCTCACGGTGGGCGCCGCCGTCTGCGGCACCCTCGCCAACCAGCTCGGGCAGGCCCACTCCGGGGTGGGCCGGGCGCTCGCGATCGTCGCGGCGGCGGCGCTGCTCCTGGTGCCGCTGGCGGCCCGGTGGGCCTCCCGGGACGCGGTGCACGCGTGGACCCGGCTCCGCTCGGTCTCCGAATCGCTGAAGGCGGACACCTACCGCTACCTCGCCGGGGTCGCCCCGTTCGCCGGTACGGACCGGGAGGCCGTCCTGCTCGGCCGGTTCGACGCGCTCATGGACGACGCCGGCGACCTGGTCGGCCGTACCCTAAACGTGCCGCCGGCGGTCCGGCCGCTGCCGGCCGTCTCCGACGTCACCACCTACGTGACGGAACGGGTGCAGCGGCAGATCGACGGCTACTACCTGCCGGCGGCCCGCCGGATGGCCCGTGCCGCGCGGCGGCTCCGGTACGCGGCGACGGGGCTCACGGTCGCCGCCGCCCTGCTCTCCGCGACGGTCGGGGTGCTCGGCGACGGCCTCGGGCTCACCGCCTGGATCGGTGTCGCGGCGGCCGTGTCCACGGCGCTGGTGGGCTACGGATACGCCCAGCAGTACGAGCACCACCAGATCGAGTACGCCCGCACCGCCGACCAGCTGGCCCGGTTGCGGACGGCCCGGGAGGCGGGGCTGGGCTGGGCCGACGACGCCGCGTTCGTCGCCGAGGCGGAGCGGATCATCTCGCTGTCCAACGAGGGGTGGATGGCGAAGATGATCGAGCAGGATGGCGCTGCGCAGCCGTGACATCACAGGTTGTGCCATATAGCATCGTCGATAGTCCTCCCTGCCGTCGTCGTAGACGGCTGTCCGTCCACTCCCGACTCAAAATGGGGGAACCGACGTGGATCGCACCGTATGCCAGCCCGATCCGACCCCGCCGCCACTGGACGACCTCCGGCGCACCCCACTCGGCCGGATCTCTCTCGACCGGGCCCGGTCCGTCGCCCACGTGACCAGCCGGAGGGAGGATCGTCCGGCCCGTGTCGACGTCGCGGCCTTCATCTCTGCGATCTGAGCCGGTTGGGCCGGGCAGGCAGCCGACGGGCCGGGTCGCCCCGCTGACGCAGTACGTGCTCAAGCTGGTCAGCCGCTGCGACCTCGCCTGCGACCACTGCTACGTCTACGAACACCCCGACCAGTCCTGGCGGCGCCAGCCCCGGATGATGGCCCCCGCCACCGTGACGGCCGTCGCGGACCGGATCGCGGAGCACGCGGCGGCGCACCGGCTCGACGTCGTGCGGGTGGTGCTGCACGGCGGTGAGCCCCTGCTCGCCGGCGCCGCCCGGCTCGACGCCACCGCTGCCACCCTGCGGCGCGTCATCGACCCGGTGGTCCGGCTCGACCTGCGGATGCAGTCCAACGGTGTGCTGCTCACCCCGGCGACGTGCGACGTACTGGTCGCCCACGACGTCAAGGTGGGGATCTCGCTCGACGGCGACCGGGCCGCCAACGACCGGCACCGCCGGCACGCCAACGGGGCGAGCAGCCACCGCCAGGTGCTGCGGGCGCTGTCGCTGCTGCGCAGCCCCGCCTACCGCAGCAGCTACGCGGGCATCCTCTGCACCGTCGACCTCGCCAACGACCCGATCCGGGTGTACGAGGCCCTGCTGGCCGAGGAGCCGCCGCACGTCGACTTCCTGCTGCCGCACGCCAACTGGGACAGTCCGCCAGGCCGGCCCGACGGCGTCGCCACGCCGTACGCCGACTGGCTGCTTGCCATCCACCGGCGCTGGCTGGCCGACGGACGGCCGGTGCCGATCCGCCTGCTGGAGTCCCTGCTCTCCACCGCGTCCGGGCACGGCAGCCACAGCGAGGCGGTCGGGCTCGGCCCTGCCGACCTGGTCGTCGTCGAGGCCGACGGCACCTTCGAGCAGGTCGACTCGCTCAAGTCCGCCTACGACGGCGCCGCCGCCACCGGCCTGGACGTCTTCCGGCACGGGGTGGACGACGCGGCGGCGCACCCGGCGATCGCCGTACGGCAGACCGGTCTTGCCGGCCTCTGCGCGACCTGTCGCGCGTGCCCGGTGGTCGGGCACTGCGGCGGCGGGCTATACGCCCACCGGTACCGCGCCGGCAACGGCTTCGACAACCCGTCCGTCTACTGCCCGGACCTGCTGAAACTCGTCCGGGTGGTGACGACGACCCCCGTCGCCGACGGGCCCGCCCGCCCCACCGACTCGCTCAGTCCCCGGGTCCTCGACGACCTCGCCGCCGGCCCGGGCACGGCGGGCTCGGCGGAGCAGCTCGCCGCCGTCCACCTGGCGCTGGTACGCGCCCTGTTGGTCGCGCTCAGCGAGCGGGCCGCGGGCGATCCGGTGGCGGCCGACGGGTGGCGGCTGCTGGTCCACCTGGACGAGGCGCACCCCGACGCCGTCCGCACCGTGCTGGCCCACCCGTTCGTGCGCCGCTGGGCCCGGCGGTGCCGGGACGGGGCGGCCGAACTGTCCTACCTGGCGTGCGTGGCGGCTGCCGCCGCCGTCCGCGCCCGGGTCCGGGCCGACCTGCCCGTCCCGGTGCGCGACGGGGTGGTCAGCCTGCCGACGCTCGGCGCGCTCGCCGTCGACGCCGAGCGGGGCGTCGTCCGGCTCGTCACCGACGACGGGGACGTCCGGCTCGCCGGCCGGCGGGTCACCGCCGACGCCGGCGGGGACCACGTGGACGGCGACCCGGCCCGGGAGGACGGGCCGGACGGCTGGCTGCCGGTGCGTCCGGTCCGCGTCGGCGGGGGGCGGCAGCTGCTGCTGGAGGACACCGATCCGCACCGGGACTGCTACGACCTGCCAGTCGAACCGCGGCTGTCCGGCGCCGCCGCGCTGCGCTGGACGCGGCAGGTGGAGCGGGCGGTGCGACGGATCGACGCCGAGGCGACCGGCTACGGGGCGGGGGTACGCACCCTGCTGCGGGCCGTCGTGCCGCTGCGCGCGGAGCCGACCGGCCGGTTCCGCAGCGCCGCCGCCGGCACCGCCTTCGGCGCGGTGGCCGTCACCGCCGTGCCCGACGACGCCACCCTCGCCGTGCTGCTGGTGCACGAGGTGCAGCACCTCAAGCTCAGCGCGGTGCTGGACGTCTGCGACCTGTTCGACCGCGACGACCCCCGGACGCTGGGCGTGCCGTGGCGGGACGACCCCCGCCCGGTGGAGGGCGTGCTGCACGGCGTGTACGCCCACCTGGCGGTCGCCGACGTGTGGCGGCGGCGCCCCGGCCCGGCCGCCGAGGGGCACTTCCGTCGCTACCGGGCCTGGACCGACGGGGCCCTCGACGCCCTGCTCGATCTCGGCGTCCTGACCGCCGCCGGCGAGCGGTTCGCACGCGGGATGCGCACCGCCGTGGACGGGTGGTCGTGACCGCCGGCCCGCTCCGGCGCGACACGCTGACGGCGGACCTGCGCGCGCTGGGACTGCCGCCGGGAGCCGCCGTGCTGGTGCACTGCGCCCTGTCCCGGGTCGGTCGGGTGGCCGGGGGCCCCGCCGTGCTGCTGGCCGCCCTGCGCGACGTGCTGGGCGCGTCGGGCACGGTGGTCGTACCGGCCCAGACAGCCGGCAACTCCACCACGTCACGGCCGTTCCGGGTGGCGACCGCCGGCATGACCGCCGCCGAGGTCGCGGCGGCGGAGGCCGCCATCGCGCCGTTCGACCCGCAGCACAGCCCCGCCGAGGGCATGGGGATCTTCGCCGAGCACGTACGCCGGCAGTCGGGGGCGTCGCGGAGCCGGCATCCGCAGACCTCCTTCGCCGCCCTCGGCCCCGACGCGGCCCGGCTGACCGCCGCCCACGACCTCGACTGTCATCTCGGTGACCGCTCGCCCCTCGGCGCGCTCTACGCCGCCGACGCCGTGGTGCTGCTGCTCGGCGTCGACTGGTCCGTCTGCACGGCGTTCCACCTGGCCGAGTACCGGCTGCGCCGGCCGCCGGCCGACCGGGCGTACCGGTGCTACGTGCGCGACGCCGCCGGGCGGCGGGTCCGGCGCGACTTCCGGGCCCCGGACCTCCACGACACCGACTTCCCGCTGATCGGCCGGGCGCTGACGGACGCCGGGCCGGTGCGGGCCGGTCGGGTCGGCGGCGCCGACTGCCGGCTCGTGGGCCTCCGGACGGCCGTCGACTTCGCCCGAGGGTGGATGGATGAGCACCGCCGGTGACGAACGGGGCAGCGCGGGGTTGGCCGCGGTCGATACTGTGGACGGCCGGAAGTCGCTGCACCGGTCGGGAGCGGTAGGTGGCAGAGGAAACGTTCTGGGAGGACGAGAGCGCCCCCGTGTTCTTCCTCAGCTACGCCCACAAGAAGAACCAGGTCGCGGCGCCACGGGACACCAACCAGAAGGTCTTCCAGCTCTTCGTCGACCTGTCCGACCACGTCGTCGAGCTGCTCGGCCTCGGCCCGGGGCGCACCGCCGGTTTCATGGACCGGATGCTCGACGGCGGGCAGGTGTGGACCGACGACCTCGCCTTCGCCGCCGGCCACTGCCAGGTCTTCATCCCGTTGATCTCCACGCACTACCTCAACAGCGCCTGGTGCGCCCGGGAGTGGGACGCGTTCACCCGCCGGCCGATCGTGACCCGGCCGGGTGCCGACCCGTCCGTGGGGGAGACGCCGGTGATCCCGGTCAACTGGTCGGTGGTGGACCGTCGCCGGCTGCCGGAGGCCGTGTCGCGGCGGCAGATGTTCACCCCCACCCGGTTACCCTCGGAGATCGCCCCGCAATACCACGAAGAGGGCATCTACGGTCTGCTGAGCCTCGGCGAGACCGGCAAGGCCGCCTACGACGCGGTGGTCTGGCGGCTGGCGCAGCGCATCGCCCGGGCATACCAGACGCACTGGGTGCAGGCTCAAGTCCCGACCGACGTGCGGCAGTTGCGCACCACGTTCGAGGAGGGCGGCCATGACGTGGCCTGACTCCGCCCCGGCCCGCACCGCACCTCGCCGGGAGACCTACTTCTTCCTCAGCTACGCGCACTCGGTGCCGCTGTCGGCCGGTGGCCGGCCGGACACCGACTACTGGGTCGGCCGGTTCTTCAACGACCTCACCGCCGCCGTCCGACGCATCGCCACGCGGAGCGGCGACCTCGACACCGGCTTCTTCGACGGCCAGGTCAGCCCCGGGGCCGACCTCAGGCAGACCCTCACCGAGGCGCTCAGCCTCGCGCACGTCTTCGTGCCGCTGCACTCACCGAACTACTTCCGCAACGCGTGGGCCCTCGGCGAACGCGAGTCGTTCCGCAGCCGGCTCACCCGGCTCGCCCCGGCGCAGGCCGAGCAGCACCTGTTGCCGGTGCTGTGGCTCCCGCTGCCCTCCTGGGGCGACCGGCTGGAGACGACCCGGGCCCTCGACCTGGTACGCGACGCCGACGACCGCGCCGACTACGCCGAGAACGGCCTGCGCGCCCTCTGCAAGCTCAGCGCCTACCACCGGCAGTACCGGCACGTCCTCGCGGCGCTGGCGGAGCGGATCGTCACGGTGGCCGAGACCCAGCCGCTGACCCGCTCCCGGGCGGCGACACTGTCCAGCCACCCGGTCACCGACAGCGACGGCCCGGCGCTGGTGATCACCGCCCTCACCGACCACGCGGAGTGGCGGCCGTACGCCGGGCAGCACGAGCTGGCGGTCGCCGACTACGTCGCCGCGACCGCCGAGCGGCTCGGCCTGCCCACCCGGGTCGTCGACCTGGCGGCGGCCCGCACCCTGGCGCCGGCGAGCCCCACCGTGGTGCTCGTGGACGCCGCGACCGGTGCCGAAGCTGTCCGGGGCGCGCTCGACGGCCTACCCCGCTGGGTCGTCCCGTTGGTCATCGCCGCCGGGCACGAGCGTGGTGAGTCGGCACCCGAGTCGATCGCCGGTACGTTGCAGGACGCCGGGTTCCCCCGGGTCCTGCCGGCACGCGCGATCGACGAGTTCGAGCGCTGCGCGCCGCTGCTGGTGACCGAGGCCCGCAAGCAGTTCCTCCGGCACGGGCCGGTGGACCCACCGACCGGGCCGGCCACCCCGAAGCCGAGCCTGCGGCCGTCCCGGCCGTCCGGCAGCCCGCCGGGATCCGGTCCGGGACCGTCACCGGTGCGGCCGTTCGACATGTTGCGAGGGAAGGAAGAGCGATGACGCCGTCGCGCGAAGGCCAGGTCGTCACCTTCTACTCCTACAAGGGCGGTACGGGCCGCACCATGGCGCTGGCCAACACCGCCTGGATCCTCGCCGCGAACGGCCAACGGGTCCTCGTCGCCGACTGGGACCTGGAGTCCCCCGGTCTGCACCGGTTCTACGCCCCGTTCCTCGACCCGGAACAGGTCGCCACGACCGGGGGCGTGATGGACCTGATCCTGGACTACGAGTGGGAGAACGCCCGCCGGCGCGAGGAGACCGGCGCCGACCCCCGGCCCGGCGACTGGCACCGGGAGTACGCCCGGGTCCACCGGTACGCGTTCTCGGTGGGTTGGGAGTTTCCCGGCGGCGGCAGTCTCGACCTGCTCCTGGCCGGCCGGCACAACCCCGACTACGCCACCAGCGTGACCGGCCTCAACTGGGACAACTTCTACAACCGGCTCGGCGGCGCGCAGTTCTTCGACGCGCTGCGCGAGGACATGAAGCGGCACTACGACTACGCGCTCATCGACAGCCGCACCGGGATCAGCGACGTCGCCGAGATCTGCACCATCCACCTGCCCGACGTCCTGGTCGACTGCTTCACCCTCAGTGACCAGGGCATCGACGGCGCCGCCGCGGTGGCCGCCCGGGTGCGCGACTACGAGGGGCGCCGGGCGCGGCGGGTGCTGCCCGTGCCGATGCGGGTCGACGACGGCGAGAAGACCAAGCGGGACGCCGGCCGCCTGCTGGCCATGCAGCGGTTCGCCGGCCTGCCGGGGGGCATGACCGACGGCGAACGGCAGGCCTACTGGCTGACCGTCGAGGTGCCCTACCGCGCCTACTACGCCTACGAGGAGACGCTGGCGACGTTCGGCGACGAGCCGGGGGGCCGGACCACCCTGCTGTCCGCGTACGAGACGTTGACCAGCCACATCACCAACGGCAGGATCACCGGCCTGCCCAGGATGGACGACCAGGTGCGCCGCCGGACGGTGCAGCGCTTCGAGCGTAAGCCGGTGGTGGTGGACGAGCTGATCCTGCTCCGGCACGTGCCCGAGGACCAGGTCTGGGCGGAGTGGGCGCAGGCCGTACTCAACTCCGCCGACCTGCGGGTGGTCACCGCCTCGCTGGACGGGCCGGCGCCCGAGCCTGCGGGTGCGGCCTTCCGCGAGGTCCGGCTGGTGTCCCGGGCCTACCTGGCGGCCCGGCGCGGCCGCCACGGCACCGACGGCGACCGGGGCGCGTCGGCCTGGCTGGCCGTGCACGTCGACGACACCCAGCCCGTGGCGGACGTCCCGGTGGGCAGTTGGACGGCCGTGCACGACCTCACCGCCGAGGACGCGGCGACGCACCTGCTGAAGCTGGTCGGGCGCACGATTGGCGCGGCCGGCCTGCGCCCCGCCCGCTTCCCGGGGGTACGCGCCACGGTCTTCAACGCGCCGGCCCGCAACGCGCGCTTCACGGGGCGCGAGGATCTGCTGCGCACGCTCCGGGAGGAGTTGAGGGCGTCGGGCGGCAGCGGAACCCCTGTCGCGTTGCGGGGCGGTCCCGGTCTCGGCAAGACGCAGCTCGCCATCGAGTACGCCCACCGGTTCCGGGGCGCATACGACATCATCTGGTGGGTGGCGGCGGACCCGCCGCAGTTCGTCGACGTGATCATGACGGAGCTCAGCGAGGAGCTGGGGCTGCCGAGCCAGGCGACAATCCCGGAGACCAACCGCGCCCTGCGGCAGCGGCTGGGGCAGACCGAGCGCCGCGCCGACGGCAGCCCGCCGCCGCACTGGCTGCTCATCTTCGACAACGCCGACCAGTACGAGGACGTCCGGCCCTACCTGCCGCAGGGCAACGGCCACGTGCTGGTCACCACCCGCAACCCGGACTGGGGCGACCTGGCGCGGGCGGTGGACGTGGAAGCGTTCGAACGGGCGGAGAGCGTGGCGCACCTGCGCGCCCGCCTGGGCGAGCACCTGATGAGCGTCGCCGAGGCCGAGCAGGTCGCCGACGCCGTGGAGAACGTGCCGATCTTCGTCGCGACGGTCGGGGCGTGGCTGGCCGACACCCGCACGCCGGTCGACGAATACCTGGCCGGGCTCCGCCGCACCGGCCTGGAGACGGAGGTCTGGGACCTCCCGCTGCAACGCCTGCGGGACGGTTCCCCGGGGGCGTACCGCCTCCTCCAGCTCGCGTCGGTCCTCGCCCCGGAAATCTCCCTCGACCTGCTCTACGGCGACCAGGTGGCCCAGGTCATCGCCCCGTACGACCCGGTGGTCGCCGCCCGGGTCGCCGACCGGGTGTCCGAACGTGACATCGCGGCGGCGCTGGTGCAGCGGATGAACAAGCTCGCGCTGATCAAGCTCGACCCGCACGCCCACCGGGTGCAGGTGCACCGGCTGTTGCAGACCGCGCTGCGGGCCCGGATGTCCGACGACGAGCTGGTGACGGCCAAGCACGAGGTGCACCAGATCCTCGCCGGGTCACGGCCGCCGGGTGAGGTGGAGGACCCGGCGAACCGGCAGCGGTTCCGGATGCTCTGGCCGCACCTCGACGGTTCCGACGCGATCTCCTGCCGGGACGACGACGTCCGGCAACTGGTCATCGACCGGGTCCGCTACATCTACGTCAACGGCGGCTACGAGCAGGGCGAGCGGTACGCGCGGGAGACCGAGGCCGTCTGGTCGACGCTGCTGGCGGAGTTGCCGCCGGACGGGTTGGAGCACCGCAAGCTGCGCGTCCAACTGCTGCACCTGCGGTTCAACTGGGCGAACGTGCTGCGCAGCCTCGGCCGGTTCGAGGAGGCCCACCGGCTGGACGACGACACCCTGAGCCAGCAGGAGGCGCTGATCGGCGACAGTCACCCGCACACGCTGATGACCGCCGGTGGTCACGGGGCCGACCTGCGTACCCTGGGCCGCTACCGGGAGGCCCTGGAGCGTGACCTGCGGACGTACGCCGCGTCGGTCGAGGTGTTCGGCGAGGACCACCGGCGTACCCTGACCGCGGCGAACAACCTGGCCGCGTCCTACCGGCTGATGGGGATGTTCGACAGGGCCCTCGACGGCGACGAGGCCACCAACCGCCGGCTGCGGGTGGTCCTCGGCCCGGAGCACCCGAACACTCTGGCGTCGGCCAACAACCTCGCCCGCGACCTGCGGGAGACCGGCGACTACGAGGGTTCCGTGGCGCTGCTGCGGGAGGTGGTGACGGGCTACCGGAACCTCTTCGGCGACCACTCGCGCGACGTGCTCACCGCGCAGGCCAACCTGGCGGTGTCGCTGCGCAGCACCGGGGAGATCGCCGAGGCGGCCCAACTGCTCGAAGAGACCTACCAGCGGCTCCAGGCCACCCTCGGGCCGGCCAGCCCCGACACCCTGTTCAGCCGGCTCAGCCGGACGGCGAACCTGATGTTGCAGGGGCAGAGCGCACAGGCCCTCACGGAGCTGGGCGAGGTGGAGCAGAGCTTCGTCCGGGTGTTCGGCGCCGACCACCCGTACTCGCAGGTCTGCCGGATCAACCTGGGCGTGGCCCTGTGGGACGCCGGAGACACGGGCACCGGCCGTTCGCTCACCGAGGCGACGACGGAGGCGATGCTCACCACGCTCGGCGACCGGCACCCGTTCGCCATGGCTGCGGCCAACAACGTCGCGGTCTTCACCATCCTCGCCGGGGAGGCGGAGAAGGGACGCGACCGGCTGCGGGCCGTGGTGGAACAGCTCACCGAGGTGCTCGGGGCCGAGCACCCGGACACGCTGCGCAGCCGGGGCAACCTGGAGACCGCCCACCAGGCGTTGTCCGGCGGGCGGGTGAGCATCGGCCGGATGCGGATCGCCGACCGGCTCGCCAACCGGATCGGGCAGCACCACCCCAGCGTCGTGGTGCTACGCGACGGACGGTACGTGCGCCGGGTGCTCGACCCGCACCCCTACTGACCGGGCCGCGCGCCGATCAGCAGGTCGGCGCTGAACGCGGGCTCGGGGTCGACGAGCCAGCGCAGGATGCGTGGCAGTTCCTCGACCGCGTCGAAGTGCGCCGCCCCGGCCCGGACCTCCATCTCGGCGCCGGGAATCTGCGCGGCCAGCCAGCGCCCGTGGCTGACCGGGGCGAAGTTGTCGTCGGCGCCGTGCCACAGCCGGACCGGCGTCGCCGAGGTGTCGATGGCCCTGAGGTCGAACGCCCAGTGGCGGCGGAACGCCAACACGTCGTCGATCCAGCCGTACGGGCCGGAGCGGAGCGCCTCGGCGTAGGTGTCGGTGATGAGCCGGCGCAGCGCCGGGTCGTTGACCGCCCGGCGGTCCGCCGTGCTCATCTCCGTCCGTAGGTCCGCCAGGAGCAGCCGCGGGTCCGCGGCGGCCCGCTCGGCGCGTTGGCGGATCTCCTCGACCACGGCGGCGGTGTCGGGGCTCCCGACCCCGAACCCGCGGACGTTGCCGGTGTTCATGCCGCCGACCCAGTCCAGCTCGATCGCGTTCCACGGGGCGAGACTGACCAGCACCGCCACCCGGGTCACCCGGCCGCGCAGCCGGTCGTCGGCCGCGCAGGCGAGGGCGTGCGGGCCGCCCCCGGAGCGGCCGACGACGGCGAACCTCTCCACGCCCAGGTGGTCGGCGATCGCCTCCACGTCGCGGGCGGCGTCGGCCACGTCGCGGTCCTCGCGGCGGTCGGAGTCGCCGTATCCGGGCCGGTCGTAGGCGATCAGCCGTACGCCCATGCGGTAGAGCACGATGCCGCGGGGCTTCGGGCCACGGCGGCTGCCGGGTGTGCCGTGGAGCAGGAAGACAGGGAAGCCGTCGGGCGCGCCGGTCACCTCGTACGCCACGCGTCTGCTGTCCTCGCGTGCGGCGAAGTCGGCCCCTGGCTCGCCGTATCGGGTCACTCCGTCCTGCCCTTCGGTGCCGCAACCAGCCAATACTCGCAACCCGGTATCGAGTGGAGACGATGTGCGGCGGCTCCACTCAGCAATCGAGCCTAATGGTCGGGCCCGCTGCGCCGCTATGCCGAGCGGGAACATGGGGCCGGATCTGTCGGAAACGACACCTACGGCCCACCTCGGCTGGAACTTCCGGCGGCCCCGTCGACCGGGACGCCGGCGACGGCTCCGGCCCGGCCACGGCCGGACCATGCGGGGCCGAACCCGCGCGGCCCCTGCTCCGCGCCGTCAGCCGGTCAGCGCGTCGAGGGCTTCGTCGAGGCGGGGCTTCCCTCCGTCGGCGAAGACGTCGAGGAACTCCTCGCCGGGCGCGGCCCAGAACCGGGTGCGCGGCTCGCCCCGCCAGTCGCAGGTGATCTCGCAGCCCCACGAGTGGAGGTACGTCCGCTGGTCCGCCTGCCCGCGGTGGAACAGCGGGTCACCGACGATCGGGAAACCGAGCCACGCCAGGTGGACGCGGATCTGGTGGCGCCGGCCGGTGACCGGCTTGAGCACCAGCAGCGTACGGTCACCGTTGACCAGCGCCGTGGCGAATTCCGTACGCGATTCGTAAGAGGGCTTGGACCGGTCGACGGCCGACTCCGGCAACGCGAAGCGACGGCGGTCGTCGTCGTAGCGGATGGCCTCGCGCTCTCCCGCGATCCGGATGGTGCCCTTGCGGCCCGGCCGCAACGGCAGGTCGATGGTGCCGCGGTCGGGCAGCCCCGCCCCCTCGACCCACGCCAGGTAGCGCTTGTCGGCGCCCCGGTTGGCGAACTGGCGGGTCAGTGACGCGTGCGCCGACGGCGTCCTGGCCAGCAGCAGCAGTCCCGAGGTCACCTTGTCGATGCGGTGCACCCAGTGCACCGGCTCCCCGGCGGCGGCGGCCAGGTCGGTCAGGGACTCGGCGTGCCGCTCGCCCATCACGGAGATGCCCGGGGGCTTGTCGAGCACGAGAAGGTGGTCGTCCTCGTGGACGGGATCCCGCCGAAGTTCCGACCAACTGAAGGTGGTCATCATCGCCTCGGCTCCCGAACTGTCCTGCACCGCTTTGTGTCGCCGACGAAGGATAGCAACCCGGTCGATCACGCCACTCCGTGCGTCGCCATACGGAGCGGACCAATAGTGAGGCGAGCACGGTAAAAGAAATATGGCGGGTTGTCGGACTCTACGGTGAAAACGGCACATGGGGGTCGAGGCAGACCGGCGTGGAGAGCGCGGTCCGGACCTGGGAGGAATCGACCGTGACCCAGTACGTGGAGGAGGCCGGCGGCCCGGCTGGGCAGGCCGAACAGTCCCGACCGCCAGCGAGGCGGGTGGGCGCCGGCGGATCGTCCGGGCCGTGGTGGAGGCGACCGTGGATCGTGCCACTGGTCGCCCTCAACGGGGCCTTCCTACTGTTCGTCCTGCCGCCCTACCTGGGTCTCGACCCGAGCCGCTCGCGAATACCGCTGAACGAGGGATTCCCGTCGCACTACGCCGTCCTGGTGGTGCACATCCTCTTCGGCACGATCGCGCTGGTGACGTTGTGCCTCCAGGTCTGGCCGTGGCTGCGCCTGAGGTATCCGAAGGTGCACCGGATCAGCGGGCGGCTGTACGTGTTCGCCGGTGCCATCCCGTCCGCGCTGCTCGCGCTCGTCCTCATCCCGTTCGCCGCGATGCCGAACGGGCTGCTCGGCAGTGCCCTCGCGTGCCTGGGGTGGATCGTCACGACCGCGCTCGGATTCCGTACGGCCCGCCAGCGCCGCTACGCCGAGCACCGGAAGTGGATGATCTACAGTTTCGCCTTCGCCCTGCAGACCCTGTGGGGGCGAGTGATCTTCCTGGTCAGCGCGCTGACCGGGGTCACCTTCAACCCGGTCGTCGCCGCCGAGGCGGGCGGGTGGCTCAGCACGCTGGTGAACGTCGCCATCGCCCACTGGTGGCTGCGTCGTACCGCCCGCCCGCCTCGCCTCGGCGCTCAGCTGACGCACCCGGCCGGCACGCTCAGTCGAACCGCCACCGGGTGGCGCTGAACCCGGACCCCTTGTCCATGCCGATCACCTTGGCGGGGGTCACCTCGTAGACGATGTACGGCGACGGGCCGATCCCGTCGCCGTCGATCCCACCGTCGACCGGGGTCACCTCCCAGCCGTACTTCGCCCCGTAGCCCTCGGCGACCCGCTTCAGCTTCGCCGCGTCGGCGACCCGGGATGCCGTGCCCTCGATCGAGAGGTCGAGCTCGGGCCCGCCGACGGTGAGGACGCAGTGCGGGTTGGCGGCCAGGTTGTCGACCTTGTGGGCGGTCTCGCTGGAGCAGAAGTACATGGCGTCGTCGAGCCACATGGCCAGCAACGGCACGGCGTGCGGCCGGCCGTCCGGCCGGACGGTCGACAGGAAGAATTCTCCTGCCTCCGCCAGCCGCTCACGCGCCTGGGACCAGGGCATCGGCTTGGAGCCTTCGCTGGCAAAGGACGGTTCCGCGACCGGCTCACGATCCACCATGGGTTCCCCTTCGAACGACGACAGCGTGATGGAAACAGCACGGAGAGTATCTCAGGGTGACGGTGCCTGCGAGCGGTGGACCCGCAGTCGCGGAGTGTCGGAGGGGCGGCCCGTCGATCCGTCGCGCGTTTGTCGCGTCCACAACGGACCTTGCTTCCTTGACCTGAACCTTACTCCAGGTTCTAGTTTCAGCGTATGAGCATGGAAGTCACCGCGTGGATGTCCCTGCACCACGCGATGCATCAGCGTGACCAGCGGCCCTTCTCCCGGGCGACCCTCAAGCGGATCGGCCGCTTCGCACGCCCGCACCGGCGCCTGCTCGCGTGGTTCCTGGGGTGCAGCGTCGTGGCGGCGGTGCTGACCGTGGCCGCGCCGGTGCTGGCCGGACGGGTGGTCGACGCGATCGTGTCCGGCACCGACACGTCGACCGTGGTGCGGCTGGCCGTGGCGATCGCCCTGATCGCGCTCGCCGAGGCCGGGCTGGGGCTGCTCACCCGATACCAGTCGGCCCGCATCGGCGAGGGCCTGATCGTCGACCTGCGGACCGCCGTCTTCGACCACGTGCAGCGGATGCCGGTCGCGTTCTTCACCCGGACCCGTACCGGCGCTCTGGTGTCCCGGCTCAACAACGACGTGATCGGGGCGCAGCAGGCGTTCAGCGACACGCTCTCCGGCGTGGTCGGCAACGCCGTGACGCTGCTCCTCACGCTCGCGGTGATGCTGACCTTCTCCTGGCAGATCACCCTGCTGGCGCTGGTGCTGCTGCCCGTCTTCGTGCTGCCCGCCCGGAGGATGGGCCGGAGGCTGGCCCGGCTCGAACGGGAGGCGGCCGATCTCAACGCGGCGATGAGCACCCGGATGACCGAGAAGTTCTCCGCTCCCGGTGCCACCCTGGTCAAGCTCTACGGCCGCCCCGCGGAGGAGTCCGCCGAGTTCGCCGCCCGCGCGCGGCGCGTGCGCGACATCGGCGTCCGTACGGCCATGTTGCAGACGGTCTTCATCACGGCCCTCACGGTGGTCGGTTCCCTCGCGCTGGCCCTGGTGTACGGCCTGGGCGGCGTGTACGCCATCCGCGGGCAGCTCGACGCCGGTGCGGTCGTCGCGCTCGCCCTGCTGCTGTCCCGCCTGTACGCCCCGCTGACCTCGCTCGCCAGCGCGCGGATAGAGATCATGAGTGCCCTGGTCAGCTTCGAGCGGGTCTTCGAGATCCTGGACCTCAAGCCGATGATCGAGGACAAGCCGGACGCCCGGCCGCTGCCCGACGGGCCGGTCGCGGTCGAGTTCGACGACGTCCGCTTCGGTTACCCGTCGGCGGAGAAGGTCTCACTGGCCTCGCTGGAGGACGTGGCGAAGCTCGACTCCCGCGGCAGCGAGGAGGTGCTGCACGGGGTCTCGTTCCGTGCCGAGCCGGGCCAGATGGTCGCCCTGGTCGGCTCGTCGGGTGCGGGCAAGTCCACCATCGCGCAACTGCTGCCCCGCCTGTACGACGTGGAGCAGGGCGCCGTCCGGCTCGCCGGTCACGACGTCCGCGACCTGACGGGCGACTCGGTCCGGGACGCCCTGGGGGTGGTCACCCAGGACGGCCACCTGCTGCACGACACGATCCGCGCCAACCTGCTGTACGCCCGCCCGGACGCGGACGAGGACGACCTGTGGGACGTGCTGCGCCGGGCGCGGCTGGCCGAGATGATCCGTTCGCTGCCGGACGGCCTGGAGACGGTCGTCGGCGAGCGGGGCTACCGCCTCTCCGGCGGCGAACGTCAGCGCCTCACCATCGCCCGGCTGCTGCTCTCGCGCCCGCGCGTGGTGATCCTCGACGAGGCCACCGCGCACCTCGACTCGACGTCCGAGGCGGCGGTGCAGGCGGCGCTGGGTGAGGCGTTGACCGGCCGGACCAGCGTGGTCATCGCGCACCGGCTCTCCACGATCCGTTCCGCCGACCAGATCCTGGTGCTGGAACGCGGCCGGATCGTGGAACGCGGCCGGCACGCCGACCTGCTGGCCCGCGGCGGCCGGTACGCCGAGTTGCACCGCACCCAGTTCGACCAGCCGGTGCCGGCCTGACGTGTCTGTCGTGGACGCCCGCCGGACGTTCGCGGCCGCTCAGCGCCGGTCGCGCGACCGGCGGGCGGCGAGGATGCCGCCGACGATCGCCGCCACCATCGGCAGGAGGCAGCAGATCGTCAGGACGGCCAGGTGCCACGGCTTGACAGCTCCCATGCCCGAGAGGGTATGCGCGGCGGTCCAGCATCGTTGCCCGCCGTCCGCGCTGAGGCGCCGCCTCAGGGTGCGTCGACGACCTCGCGTCCGAGGGGCCAGAACGCCGCGGGGACGAGTTTGAAGTTGGCGATGCCGAACGGGATGCCGATGATCGTGAAGCAGAGCGCGATGCCGGCGAGGATGTGGGACAGGGCCAGCCACCAGCCGGCGAGCACGACCCACAGGACGTTGGCCAGCCCTGAGGCGACCCCGGCGCCGGGCCTGGGCACGACGGTGCGGCCGAACGGCCACAGGGAGTAGACGGCCAGCCGCAGCGACGCGACGCCGAACGGGATGGTGACGACCAGGACGAAGCAGATCAGCGCGGCAAGGCCGTAGCCTGCGGCGAGCACGATGCCCCCGCCGAAGACGAGCCACAACACGTTGAGCACGAAGCGGATCATGCCTTCCAGCATGGCCACCGGGCGCCACCTCGGGTGGAGCTGCCGACAGCGGTCTGCTGCGCGGTCGACGAGGCAGCGGGCCGGCGAGGTCCCACGGGTGCCCGGGGGCCGCGAATCCCACTCGGGCATCGGGCACCCGGGTGTCCTCGTTGAGAGGTTGGGGGCAGGTGAGCCGGCGGCGGTTTCGGCGCCTGTCACGCAGGGCAATGATCGAATCGGACGACAACCCTATGGAGGGATGGCTCTCGTGGAAGTCACCGGCTTCTTCACCGCGATCATCATCGGTCTGATCATCGGCGCGCTGGGCCGGCTGGTCGTACCGGGCAAGCAGAACATTCCGATCTGGCTGACCCTGCTCATCGGCGTGGTCGCCGCGATCCTCGGCACGCTCGTCGCGGGTGCTCTCGGTGTCGACGACACTGCCGGCATCGACTGGATCGAACTGGCCATCCAGGTCATCTTCGCCGCGATCGGCGTCGGGATCGCCGCTGGCGCCTACGGCCGCCGTCGCATCCGCTGACCGGCACACGGCCTTCCGCCGGCCCAGCCCCGTGGGGCTGGGCCGGCGGCGTGCTGTCGGCCCGCATCGGGAGCGCCTGCGGCAGGAGCCCGTCGTACGTGCCCCCTCGCGCCCGGCCGACCTCCGGGTCAGTAGTCGGCTGTCGTGGAGTGGCGGTCCGTCATGACGGAAGGGTGGGCTGGGCGTCGCGGACGACGGTGCCGTCGGTCAGCGTCAGGTCGTAGGTGATGATCGGCCGAGCGCCGTCCTCCCCGCTGGGCTGGTCGCGGTCCCGTTCGAGGGCGGCGCCCGGCCACCATGCGACGTAGCGGCCGTTGCTCACCGACGCCTGGACGGTCAGGTTGCCGGCGTGGATGGTCACTCCGGCGACGTCGGCACCAGCGGCGCCATCGGTGACCGAAGCGTCGCGGTAGTCGGCGATGGTCCCCTGGGTGAAGCCCCGGGCAGGCGCCGGCAGTGCGGGTCCGGTGCTGCCACCGATCCCGACGTCCACGTCGTCGACGTCGTCGTCACCCTGGAGGTTGCGCGCCAGGCAGGATCCCGAGATGTCCGGGTCGTCGGTGCGGTACAGCAGGGCGACGTGCTCACCGCGACGCTCGGCCAGCACGAGCCGGGCCCGCTCCAGGTCCAGGGATCCGCCGCGCAGCCGCTTGCGGCAGGCCGGTGCCACGGCGTCGATCTCGGCGGCGGTCAGCGCGGTCGGTACGGGGGTCCAGGACGCGTACGCCCGTCCGCCGTCGTTGCCGGTGGGCAGGACGATGGCGGCAGCCGTCAGCGCGGCCGCGGCCACGGGGACGAGCAGCAGACGGCGCCGGGTACGTCGCACCGGCGCTGCCGCGCCGGGGTTGGTGTCCGCGGCAGGTGCGGTCGCCACGATCCGTTCCAGCGTGGCCGCGGCACGCTGATGCTGCTCGGCGGTCGGGGTGCTGGCGGCGTCGAGGGATCGCAGGGCCGCATCGAGGCGGGAGTTCGCGGAGTCCGGAGTGTGCACGTTCATGGGTGGGTCTCCATCTGCTGGGGAGTCGACGGTGACGCTGCTGAGGTGTGGGATGCCCGAGCAGGTGAGGAGCCCGGTCGCTGGACGAGATCGAGTTGACGGCGCAGGGCGCGGCGGGCGCGCAGCAGCCGCAACCGGTAGGAGGCGGCGCTGATGCCCAGCACCCGGGCGGCCTGGGGCGAGGTGAGATCCTCGAAGACGCTCAGTGACAGCGTCTCCTGCTCACCTGCGCTCAGGCGTTTCCAGGCGGCGGCCAGGTCCAGGCGCTGCACGACCGCGTCGGCCTCGGGTCCGCCGGCCGGGGTGACCGGTGCCGTCTCGGCGATCCGGACCGCCAGGGCGTCCTGCCGTCCGAGACCGCGCTGGGTGTTGAGCAGGCAGTGGCGGGCGATGCCGAACAACCAGGCCCGCGCGTCGTCGGGTCTGTTCGGCACCTCCTCCGCGCGACGCCAGGCCACCAGGAAGGCATCGGCGACGACATCCTCGGCGTGGCTGGGGTGCACGCGGCGCTGGGCGAAGCGCAACACGTCGACGTAGGCATCGGCGTACAGCGCTCGAAAGCGCCCCTCCCGATCCGGCTGCAGTTTCCTCACACCCTCTACCTGTCCGGCAGGGTCCCTACTGTTTCACCGGGTCGCAGGGCACGTCGACGAACCGGAGCAGGCGAGGGAGCCAGGGTCTACTAATCATCCATAGTAGGTTTGCGTATCATCGGGGCCAGTGTCCGGACCGGGAGTTCACGCGCTAGGAGGCCGGGTGCCTGCCAATCGATCGAATCGGATGATCTGGACAGGCGTAGCGGTGGCCTCGGTCCTGCTCACGACCGCCGTCATCGCAGGCGTCAGCGGGCGCGGGAAGTCGTCCACTTCTGATGCCTCGTCGGCAGGTCGCCTGAGCCACGTGCACGCCATGGCCGTCAACCCCGCGGACGAGCAGCTCTACGTGGCAACCCACGATGGCGTCGTTCGCGTGTCCGACACCGAGGCCGTCCATGTCGGGGAGGGGCGGCAGGACACCATGGGCTTCACCGTGATCGGGCGGAACCACTTCCTCGCCTCGGGGCACCCGGCAGCCGGGAAGGCCGGTCCCGCGAACCTGGGCCTGATCGAGAGCACCGACGCGGGACTCACCTGGCGACCGCTCTCCCTGTCCGGCCAGGCCGACTTCCATTCCCTACGCAGCGTCGCCGGCGTCACCTACGGCCTGGACTCCACGACCAGCTCCCTGCTGGCCACCAGCGACCTCCGCACCTGGCAGGCGCGTTCCAGGATCGCGGCGCTGGACCTGGCGGTCGAGCCGGGGCGCCCCGAGACCCTGCTCGCGACCACCGAGCAGGGTCTGCGACGCTCCGTCGACGGCGGCAGGACCTGGACCGGAGCAGCCGGGCCACCGCTCCTGCTGTTGGAGTGGGCTGACCGGATCCGGCTGCACGGGATCGCCGCCGACGGCCTGATCCTGCTGTCGGTGGACGGCGGAGCTGCCTGGTCGGCGACCGGAGGGAGGGCTCCGGACACCCCGGCGGCCTTCACCACCCACGGCGATCTGATCTTCCTCGCCACCCGTGACGGCCGGGTACTGCGCAGCGGCGACGCCGGGGTCAGCTGGCAGCCCATGCAGACGACCATCCACACGAAGAGCAGCCGAGCAAAAAACCCCAATTGGCCGGACATCATCACCAACTGGGGCAGGAGCCCGGAAGAAGCTTGAGGCTGGGCGCACGAGGATCGCCGGGCTCCGACGTCAGCGTAGGGTGACGTGGATGTGGAGGCGGTGTGTCAGCGAACGGCACCGACCGGCAGGTGGTCGAGGTGGTCCGCGGTGAACGGCCTGGGTGAGTTGGAGGCCGCCGTCATGGACGTGCTGTGGCAGGCGGACGAGCCCCTGCGGGTACGCGAGGTGCTGAGCAAGCTGGCAGGACGCCCCCTGGCCTACACCACCGTCATGACCGTGCTGGACAACCTGCACCGCAAGCAGTGGGTGCTGCGTGACAAGAACGGCAAGGCCTACCACTACCGGCCCGCCGGCAGCCGGGAGGAACTCGTCGCCCGGACCCTGCGGCGCATGCTGGAGACCAGCCTCCAGCCCGACGTGGTGCTGCTGCACTTCGCCCGATCGGCCTCCGACCGGGAACTGGCCGTGCTGCGGCAGGTGCTCGACGAGCGGTCGGATCGTCGGTGAGCCCGGCCTTCCCCCTCATCGTCGGTGCGCTCGCCGTGGCCTGGTTGGCGCCGGCCCTGCTGGAACGCGCCGTCGGCCGGGTCCGTGATCCGGTCGCCGTGCTGCTCGCCTGGTGGGGCAGCCTGGCCGCGGTGCTGCTGACCTTCGTCGCCGGGCTGGTGCTGCTGCTCGCGCCCGCCGACCGCATCGGGAACTGGGCGGAACATCTCGCGCGCCACTGCTGGCTCGCGATGCGCCACGGCCGGCTGCCGGCGCAGGACGAGGTTCTCGGCATCACCGGCGTGGTGGCGGTCGCCGTGCTGGTCGCGCGATGTGTGGTCGTCGCCGTCCGGCATTGGCGTTCCCAGCGCAAGTCCCGGCAAGCGCATCAGGACCTGGTGACCCTGGTTGGCGAAACCCTCACCCCGGAGCACCAGCCGGTGCTGCGGGTGCCGCACCACGCGCCACTGGCCTACAGCGTCGGCGGCCGCCGGGGGCTGCTCGTCGTCAGCGCCGGCGTCCTGCGGCTGCCCCCGGCTCAACGCGCGGCAGTGCTGTGTCACGAGCAGGCCCACCTGCGTGGCCGGCACCACCTGATCGTCGGCTTCGCCGAGGTCCTGGCCGCGGCCGCGCCGTGGGTGCCGCTGACCCGCCGCGCCCCGCGCGCCATCCGACTCCTGGTCGAGTTGTCTGCCGACGCTGCCGCCGTGCGCGCCTGCGGCGCACCCGCGGTTCGCGCGGCGCTGATCGCCCTCGACGGTGCTCCGCACCCCGCGCACGCCCTGCCGATGGCCGGAGCGGACGTGCTGACACGGCTGCACCGCCTACAGGCCGGGGCACCGGGCCACCGCGCTCCGGCCCGGGTCGCCCTTCCGCTGGCTGCGGTGTTCGCGCCGGGACTGGTCAGTGCCGTCGGCGCCCTCATCTGCTGCGTCTGAGCCTCGCGCGGCCCGCATACCGTCGCCGGGAATGCATACCCCCGGGGGTATGTTGTGACCGTCATCGGCCGGCCGCACGCCGACCGGCGTATACCCCCGGGGGTACGTGTTACGGTGGGAAGCGGAGGTGGACGAGATGAAGTTGCGGCCCGAGATGACCGGCGAGGCGCTGACCCGCCTGAAGCGAGCCCGAGGGCAGCTCAACGCGGTCATCGAGATGATGGAGAACGGCCAGGACTGCCGCGAGGCGTTGACCCAGCTCGCCGCGGTGTCGAAGGCGATCGACCGGGCAGGCTTCAAGATCATCGCCTCCGGCATGCGGCACTGCTCGACAGCCCGCGATCGGGGCGAGCAGCCGGAGATGACCGAAGAGGAACTGGAGAAGCTGTTCCTGGCTCTGGCGTGATCCGCCAGGGCTGACGCTGGCGCCCCGGCGGCCCGTTCGCGGCCGGGGCGGGCAAGGACGCGTCCGAGTTCGACCAAGGGTGACGACTGTTTCCTACATACCCCCGGGGGTATATAGGAAGACGAAAGGAGCAGACGGATGGCGGTGCAGGTGTCGGTCATCGCGACCTCGTCCCTGGGCGACCGCAGCTACCTGGCGACGGACGGCCGGGTGGCGGTGGTGGTGGACCCGCAGCGGGACATCGACCGGATCGTGTATCTCGCGGGTGAGAAGGGTGTCCGGATCACCCATGTGGTGGAGACGCACATCCACAACGACTACGTCTCCGGTGGTCTGGAACTGGCCCGGATCACCGGCGCGAAGTACCTGGTCGCGGCGGCCGACGAGGTGGGGTTCGACCGGGTGGCGGTCGCCGACGGCGACCTGGTGCCGGTGTCGGACTCGCTGCGGCTGCGGGTCGTGGGCACGCCGGGCCACACGTTCCACCACCTGTCGTACGTGCTGGACGAGGCGGGCGACGGTGGTTGGTCCCCGGCGGGAGTGTTCACCGGCGGGTCGCTGCTGTTCGGCACGACCGGCCGAACCGACCTGCTCGGCCAGCAGCACGCCCACACCCTCGCCCACCACCAGCACGACTCGGCACGGAAGCTGGCCGACCTGCTGCCCGACGGCGCGGAGGTGTGGCCGACCCACGGCTTCGGCAGCTTCTGCTCGGCCAGCCAGGCCGACGCCCCGGAGTCCACGATCGGGCGGGAGAAGGAGGCCAACCCGGCGCTGCGGCTGGCCGCCGACCAGTTCGTCACCGAAACCCTGGCCGGGCTGGACGCCTACCCCGCGTACTACGCCCACATGGGTGTGGCCAACGCCGCCGGGCCCGTCCCGGTCGACCTCAGCCCCGTACGGCGCGCCGAGGCCGGGCAGTTGCGGGAGCGGATCGCCGCCGGGGAATGGGTGGTCGACCTGCGCCACCGCAAGGCGTACGCGGCCTCGCACCTCGCCGGCACCGTCAGCCTCGGCCTCGACGGCCCCATGTCGACCTGGCTCGGGTGGCTGATCGACTGGGGTGTGCCGATCACCCTCCTGGCGGAGACGCCGGAGCAGGTCGCCGCCGCCCAGCGGGAGCTGGTACGCATCGGCATCGACCGCCCGGCCGCCCAGGCCACCGGAACGCCCGAGCAGTGGGCCACCGATCCGGCGGAGCTGCGTGAGCTGGCCGCCGCCGACTTCCCGGCCCTCGCGGCCGCGCAGTCCGGGAACACCCCCGATCACCTGCCCGCCCCGCAGGTCGTGCTCGACGTGCGGATGACCAACGAGTGGAAGGCCGGCCACATCGACGGCGCGGTGCACGTGCCACTGCCCGACCTGCCCGAGCGGCTCGGCGACGTGCCCGCCGGGACGGTGTGGGTGCACTGCGGCTCCGGCTACCGCGCCACCGCCGCCGCGTCCCTGCTGGCCAACGCCGGCCGGAACGTCGTCCTGATCGACGACATGTTCGGCCGGGCCGAGCCGGCGGGCGTCCGGATGGCCCCAACCCCCTGACGACCCGTCCGCCCCCGCGCTGACGTCCCGGGTGGGGTGCCGTCCGGCACCCCATCCGGCGGGGCCGGAGGCCACCCCCGCACCAGAACCGACACACCCTTTGAGGAGAGACATGACCACGACCCCGGCCACCCCCTCGACGCTCGACGCCGCGACCCTGCGAGAGCTGATCGGCTCCGGCCGCGCCCCGCGCCTGCTCGACGTACGCACGCCCGGCGAGTTCGAGACATCGCACATCCCCGGCTCCTACAACGTGCCGCTCGACCTGCTCAAGGAGCACCGCGAGGAACTGCGCCGCCACCTCGACGAGGACGTCGTACTGATCTGTCGCTCCGGGGCCCGTGCCGTCCAGGCCGAACAGGCCCTCGCCGGGATCGGCCTGCCCAACCTGAAGATCCTCAACGGCGGCATCATGGCCTGGCAGGCCGTCCACGCCCCGATCGCCCAGGGCAAGCCCCGGTGGGACCTGGAGCGCCAGGTCCGTCTGGTCGCCGGCTCCATCGTCCTGGCCAGCGTCCTCGGCTCGGTGTTCGTGCCGCAGCTGAAGTGGGTCGCCGGCTTCATCGGCGCCGGCCTCACCTTCGCCGCGGTCACCAACACCTGCGCGATGGGCATGCTGCTCGGCAAGCTCCCCTACAACCGGGGCGCCAGCTGCGACCTGGACACCGTCGTCGGCCAGCTGCGTGGGGGGCTGGGCACCGGGCGGCGGGCGTGAGCGGCAGCCTCGCGCTGACCGTCGGGCTGGCCGTGCTGATCGGGATCAGCCTCGGCCTGCTCGGCGGAGGCGGCTCGATCCTCGCCGTGCCGCTGCTGGTCTACGTCGCCGACCTGCCCGCGAAGGAGGCCATCGCCACCTCGCTGCTCGTCGTCGGCGTCACCAGCGCGGTCGGTGTGCTGCCGCACAAGCGGGCCGGGCGCATCCGTTGGCGCACCGGACTGCTCTTCGGCGTGGCCGGCATGGCCGGCGCGTACGTCGGAGGCCGCCTGGGCGAGTTCGTCCCGGCCGGGGTGCTGCTCACCGGCTTCGCCCTGATGATGCTGGCCACCGCCATCGCCATGATCCGCGGCCGGCGTCCCGCGGCGGGGCGGCCCGCGCCGCGCGAGCTTCCGGTCCGGCGGGTCGTCCTCGACGGTGTCGTGGTCGGCCTGGTCACCGGCCTGGTCGGCGCCGGCGGCGGTTTCCTGGTGGTGCCGGCACTGGCGCTGCTCGGGGGCCTGCCGATGCCGGTCGCGGTGGGCACCTCGCTGGTCGTCATCGCGATGAAGTCCTTCGCCGGCCTCGCCGGCTACCTGTCCAGCGTCAGCATCGACTGGGGTCTGGCCGCTGCGGTGACGGCAGCCGCCGTCGTCGGCAGCCTGCTCGGCGGTCGCCTCGCCGGACGTGTCCCCGAAGACGTGCTGCGCAAGGTCTTCGGCTGGTTCGTGGTGGTCATGGGCGTGTTCGTCCTCGCCCAGCAGATGCCCGACCAGGTGCGGACCAGTCCGCTGCTGTGGGTCGCCCTCGGCCTGGCCCTGGCGACGGTCGTCGGCTTCACCGCCTGGCGAAGCCGACAGCGGGGCCGACGGCGGGGCCGCCAGGCCGACCATGACCTGGTGGCGACCGGCCGCCGCTGAGACCGACGCGAAACGTGATGTGCCGGGAATCCTCGATCCGGATTCCCGGCACATCACGTTCGGGATCGGGCCGGGGCGTCGTCCGGGGCGGTTTCATCCGGGTCGGTCTCGTCCGGGACGCCGCGCCGCCACCGGCGGACCAGGACGGCGAGCGCGGTGGCGGCGACGAGCAGCAGTACCGCCTCGTCCGGCACCGAACCGAGCGTACCGGTCACCCACTCCTGTGCCGCGCCCTCGACGTCGGTCAACCCCAGGCCTCCGGACAGCCCGGCGGTGCCGTCGAAGGCCAGGAAGAACACGCCGAGCGCGATGAACAGCAGTCCGGAGATCAGGCAGGTGCTGTGCACCCGGAACCTGCCGACGGCCAGGAGCCGGCCGCGCAGCCAGCGCCGCTGTCCGATGCGCCACCTGTCCCACACCAGGGCGAGCAGCAACAGCGGCGCCGTCATGCCGAGGGCGTAGACGGCGAGCAACGCCCCGCCGGAGGCCGGCCGGTCGGAGGTGGCGGCGACGGTGAGGATCGCGCCGAGGATGGGCCCGGAGCAGAAACCGGCGACCCCGTAGACGGCCCCGAGGGCGAACACCGAGGCAGGGGAGTCACCGGTCAGCCGGCCCAGCCAGCGCTGCGCCGGCCCGAACGCGAACCCGCGCCCCACCAACTGCGCGACGCCCAGTCCGATGATCGCCAGGCCGGCGACGAGGACGAGCGTGTCGCGGTGGCGGAAGAACACGCCCGCGACGGCGGAGGACCCGATGCCGAGGGGCACCAGGAGCGCGGCGAGCCCCAGATAGAACACGCCGGTGCGGGCCACCAGCCGGCGCCGGCTGCCGAAGGCGTACGCGAAGAACGCCGGCAACAGCATCGCGCTGCACGGGCTCAACAGGGCGAGTACGCCGCCGAGCAGGGCCGCCAGGTAGCCGACGTCGCTCACCGCGCCAACTCCAGTTCCCTGTCGATGGTCTGCTTGAACGCCTCGAACGGCTGGGCGCCGATGATCGGTGTGCCGCCGACGATGAACGCCGGCGTGCCCGTGATCCCCATCGACGTGGCCTCCTGCCCGTCCCGGTCGATCGCGGCCGTGGTGACCGCTGACGCGCGGTCGGCGTCGAAGCGCCCCAGGTCCAGTCCCAACTCGCGGGCGGCGGCGCGCAGCGTCTCGTCGTCCAGGGCACCACTGTTGACCCGCCGTTCCTCGGCGTACAGCGCGCCGTGGAACTCCCAGAACCTGCCCTGCGCACCGGCCGCGCGGGCGGCGGCCGCGGCGGCGCGGGACTCCGGCCCGAGGTACGGCAGGTCCCGCCACTCGATGCGGACCAGTCCCTTGTCGACGTACTCGCGGATCAGCCGGGGCTCGACCTGCCGGGCGTGCCGCCTGCAGAACGGGCACTGGAAGTCGGAGTACTCGATGATCACCACGGGCGCGTCCGGTTCACCCAGCGCCACCGGGTCCCCCGGCGTTCGCCGGGCCAGCCCTGCGAACGGGTTCTCCCGCTCCTCTCCGGCGCCCGCCGCCTGCCCGCCGGGCGCGGTGGACCCCTGGTCGGACGGCGGCCGGCCGAGCACGATCAGCACCGCGACCACGGCGATGACCAGCACCGGACCGAGCCAACCGGCAGTACGCCGGAGCGCGTGCGGCCCGCCCGCGCGGCTTCCGGGCCGAGGCGGGGTGGAACGGGTGGACGGCTTCACGACAGCTCCCCGAGACACATCTACTATTGCGCTTAGTACTAGTGAGACTAGTACTATCATTCTTCGTACGAAGCTGAGGAGGGCCGCCATGCGGACCTGGATCCCGCGCCGGCTGCTCGCCGCAGCGGTCGGCGGCACCGCCACGGCGGTGGTGATCGCCGTACCGACCGACCTGATCGACACCCCGCTGTTCGGCCGCAGCGTTCCGGCGACCTGGTGGGCCTGGCCGGTCCTGATAGCCACCGCCGTGCTGTCGGGTCTGCTGCTGGCCACCTACGTCCGGCCCGGAGACGCGCCGCGTTCCCCCCGGGCGGAGGGGCGGGTGGGCACGGTCGGCGGCGTGCTGTCGTTGCTGGCGGTGGGCTGCCCGGTCTGCAACAAGCTGGTGCTGCTCGCCCTCGGAACGAGCGGCGCGATGACCTGGTTCGCGCCGGCCCAGCCGCTGCTCGCCGTCGCCTCGATCGTCCTGCTCGGCTGGGCACTGCGCCGACGGGTGCTCGGCGAACGGCAGTGCCCGGTGCCCGCCGCCGTGGGCGGTGGAGTCGACCGGTGATCGGGCCCGGCCGCCGTGACCGCAACGCGGAACGCTCCCTCGGCCCCCTGGAGTCCGAGGTGATGAACCGGCTCTGGGCGGCCGACGAGCCCCTGACCGTCCGGCAGATGGTCGACTCCCTCGCCGGCAGGGGCCTGGCCTACACGACGGTGATGACCGTCCTGGACAACCTGCACCGCAAGGGCTGGGCGGAGCGCGACCTGGCCGGCCGCGCCTACCGGTACCGGCCCCGGATCGGCCGGGAGGAACACGTCAGCCAGGTGATGGCCGACGCGCTCTCCTCCGCCGCCGACCAGCACGCCGCGCTCGCCCGGTTCGTGGACGCCATGAGTCCCGACGAGGCCGCCCTGCTGCGCGCCATCCTGCACGACCGGCAGGAGCCGGCGTGACGAGCCTTCTCCTGCTCGCCTGGGCGACCGTCGTCGCCGTCACGGTGCCCCGCGCCGTCACCGCCAGGTCGTGGAGTCGGGCCGTCCCCCGCATCGCGATCGGCCTCTGGCTCGGCGCACTGGTGTCGGCGACCGGAGCCGTCCTGGGCGCCGGGCTGCTCGCCGCCGTGCCGCCCACCGCGCTCGCCGCCGGGTTCGACGGCATCGTCGACGCCTGCGCCCGCGCGCTGGCCCGGCTCGGCGCTCCCAACGAGACCCTCGCCGTGCTCGCTCTCGCCGCCACCGCCGCGCTCGCCGGCCGCCTCGCGATCAGCGCGGTCGCCACCGTCCGCGCGGCCCGGCGGTGGCGCCGGCAGCACCTGGCGGCCCTGGCCCCGGTGGCCCAGGCGGGGCCCACCGACGGGTGCACCCTGGTCGAGCACGCCACGCCGATGGTCTACTGCCTACCCGGCAGGCCGGGGCACGTCGTCGTCACCCGCGGTGCGGTCGACGCGCTCACCCCGCAGCAGCTCGACGCCGTGCTGCGGCATGAGCGCGCCCACCTGCGCGGTCGCCACCACCTGCTCGTGGCCGTGGCGGCGGCCTTCCACCGGGCTCTGCCCGGACTCCCCCTGGCCCGCGCCGCCGAGGACGAGATCCGGCGCCTCGTCGAGCACCTCGCCGACGACCGGGCGGGTGCCCGCCACGGCCGGCACACCGTGGCTGCCGCCATCGTCCGGCTCGCCGGCACCACCCCCGGTCACGCCCTCGGCGCCGGCGCGACCTCCGTCGACCGGGTGCGCCGCCTCCTCGCCCCCACCCCACCCAGGTCGCCGGCACGACACCTGTTCGGCACCGCCACGATCATCCTGCTTCTGGCGTTCCCCCTGGCCACCACGGCAACCGCCGCCGGGGTCACCATGCACAGGACGACCTGTTCACACCCGGCCGCCCCCGCCGGCAACTGAGCCCGAATCACCCCCGCCCACTCGCCGGGGCCGTGGATGATGGCCCGGGAAACGACAGCCACCGACGAAGGGATCTCGCTCGTGGACAGTGCCGACTGGGACGCCCGTTACGCCAACGCCCCCGACCTGGTCTGGACCGCCGACCCGAACCGGTTCGTCGTGGCGGAGACCGCCGACCTGCCGCCGGGCCGAGCGCTCGATCTGGCGGCGGGCGAAGGTCGCAACGCCGTCTGGCTGGCCGAACGGGGATGGCGGGTCACCGCCGTCGACTTCTCCGCCGTGGCGGTGCGGCGCGGTCAGGAACTCGCCCGGGAGCGTGGTGTCGACGTCGACTGGCAGGTCGCCGACGTCACCGTCCACCAGCCCGAGTCCGGCGCGTACGACCTGGTCCTCGTCGCCTATCTGCACCTGCCCCGACCTGACCTGGCGGCCGTCCTGCGCCGGGCGGCCACCGCCGTACGCCCTGGTGGATCGTTCGTCCTCGTCGGCCACGACCTGGCCAATCTCACCGCCGGCACCGGCGGCCCCCAGGACCCCGCCGTCCTCCAGACGCCCGATGCCGTCGTCGCCGAACTTCCCGGCCTGCGGGTCCACCGGGCCGAGACCGCCCACCGGCCGGTACGTACCCCGGACGGAACGGTCGACGCGTTGGACACGGTGGTCGTCGCGACCCGGCCGTGACCACCTGCGCCCCGGTCCCGCCGCCTGAATCGTGAGGCCTGGCAGTGGCCGGGCTCGATCGCTGCGGTCATGCTGACAGGGTGGCGACGCGTGATGACAGAGTGGCGACACGTGATGAGGCCGGTGGAGAACGGGCCCGGGTGGACTGGCGGGGGCGGCTGGCCACCGGTCTGCTCGGGGCGGCTGGCGGGATGGGGATCAACGTCCTGAGCAACGACGTCGGCTACCGGGGAGTGGCTGCGGCGGCGGTGGCCGGCGGGGTGTTGACGGCGGTGTCCTGGCTGCGGGGACTGCCGCCGCAGGCGCCGCTGGTCGGCTACACCGTCCGGGTGTTGCTGGCCCTGGCCCTGGTGGGGGCGGTCACAGCTGCCGTCGGGCCAGCGTCCTGGGCCGCCACGGTGACCCTGGTCGCGGCGGCCCTGGCCACCACCGCTGTGCTCGTCTCCAGCACCGGCCGCGACGCTTTCACACTGGCGGCGGGGGTGGCGTTCATCGGCGTCGGAGTGGCGTTCATCGGAGCCGGTGCCGCCGTGCCGGCCAACGGCAGCGCCCTGGCCATGGTGGCGGGCATCGGCGCCGGAGCGGCGTGCATCGGCCTCGGGATCGCCGTGCCGGCCGGCGGCCGCGTCCTGGCCGCGGTGGCGGCCGTCGGCATCGGCGCGGCGGGCATCGGCTTCGCCGTCGCCATGCTGGCCAGCGGCCACATCCTGGGCGGGGTGCTGCTCGTCGGCGCCGGGGTGGCACTCATCGGTGTCGTCGTCGCCGAGCTGGCCGGCGGTCGCGTCCTGGCCACGGTGGCGGCCGTCGGCCTCGGGGTGGCACTCATCGGCGTCGGCATCGTCGTCCTGACCGGCGGCCGTGTCCTGGTCGGAGTGGCGGTGATCGGCGTCGGGGTGGCGGGCATCGGCTTCGTCGTCGCCGAGGTCACAGGCAGCCGCCCCCTGGTCGGGGTGGCGCTGATCGGCTTCGGGATGGCGACCGGTGGCTTCGGTGTCGCTGTGCTGACCGGCGGCGCCGTTCTGGTCGGGGCGGCGCTCATCGGGTTCGGCATGGCGACCAGCGGCCGGGGTGTCACGGTGGTCGCGGGATCCGGCGCCGGTGAGCGGCTGCGGGCGTGGGCGGCGGCTCTGGTCCGGGACCCGGCACGGCGGGAGGCCAAGCCGCCGCAGCCCGGCGGGGACGGGCCGACGGCGGTGGGTTGAGAGGTTCGTCCGCCAGGGCGGGGGGATCGCTACGGCCTCCGGTGAGCGGGCCGGGTCCGATGGACGGACGAGCCCCGGTCGATCGCTGGTGGATCGACCGGGGCCGTCGGTCAGAGCCGGTCAGGCGAGGTCGAACCGGTCGAGTTCCATGACCTTGGTCCAGGCGGCGACGAAGTCGGCGACGAACTTGTCGCGCGCGTCCTGGCTGGCGTAGACCTCCGCGAGGGCCCGGAGCTGGGAGTTGGAGCCGAAGATGAGGTCGACCGCAGTGGCCGTCCACTTCACCTCGTCGGTGGCCAGGTCCCGGATCTCGTACACGTGCTCGTCGGACTCCGACGCCTTCCACCGGGTGCCCGGGGAGAGCAGGTTGGCGAAGAAGTCGTTGGTGAGCACGCCGGGCCGGTCGGTGAGCACGCCGTGCCGCGTATCGCCGACGTTCGCCCCGAGGGAGCGCAGGCCGCCGATGAGGGCGGTCATCTCGGGCGCGGTCAGGTTGAGCATGTAGGCACGGTCGAGGAGCAGCACCTCCGGCTGGGTCTTCTCGCCGGGACGCAGGTAGTTGCGGAACCCGTCGGCGCGCGGCTCGAGAACCTGGAAGGACTCGACGTCGGTCTGCTCCTGGGTGGCGTCGGTGCGGCCCGGGTGGAACGGCACGGTCACCTCGACGCCGGCGTCGCGCGCCGCCTTCTCGACGGCGGCCGAGCCGGCCAGCACGATCAGGTCCGCGAGCGAGATCTTCGCGCCGCCGGCCTCGTTGAACTCCCGCCGTGCGCCCTCGAGGGTCTCCAGGACCGAGGCGAGCTGCTCGGGCTGGTTGACCTCCCAGCTGCGCTGCGGCTCGAGACGGATCCGCGCACCGTCGGCGCCACCGCGCTTGTCCGTGGACCGGAAGCTGGCGGCCGACGCCCAGGCGGTGGAGACGAGCTGGGCAGTCGTGAGACCGGATTCCAGCACCTTCGCCTTGAGGGCGGCGACGTCGGCGTCACCCACGAGCTCGTGGTCGACGGCCGGCACCGGGTCCTGCCACAGCTGGGGCTCCGCGACCCACGGCCCGAGGAAGCGGCTGACCGGACCCATGTCGCGGTGCAGCAGCTTGTACCAGGCCTTGGCGAACGCCAGCGCGAACTCGTCGGGGTTTTCCAGGAAGCGGCGCGAGATCTTCTCGTACGCGGGGTCGACGCGCAACGACAGGTCGGTCGTGAGCATCGTCGGCTTGTGCTTCTTCGACGGGTCGTGGGCGTCCGGGATGATCGCCTCGGCGTCCTTGGCGACCCACTGCTTCGCGCCGCCGGGGCTCGTGGTGAGCTCCCACTCGTAGCCGAAGAGGATCTCGAAGAAGCGGTTGCTCCACTGCGTCGGCCGGTCGGTCCACGTCACCTCGAGACCGCTGGTGATCGTGTCCCCGCCGCTGCCGCTGCCGTAGGTGCTCAGCCAGCCCAGGCCCTGCGCCTCCAGCGAGGCGGCCTCGGGCTCGGGGCCCACGTGGTCGTCGGCGATGCCGGCGCCGTGGGTCTTGCCGAAGGTGTGGCCGCCGGCGATGAGCGCAACGGTCTCCTCGTCGTTCATCGCCATCCGGGCGAAGGTCTCGCGGATGAAGTGCGCCGCCGCGACCGGGTCCGCGTTGCCGCGAGGGCCTTCCGGGTTGACGTAGATGAGACCCATCTCGGTCGCCCCGACGCCGGCCGCCATGTCCTTCTCGGTGACGTAGCGCTCGTCGCCGAGCCAGGCGTCCTCCGGCCCCCAGAAGATCTCCTCGGGCTCCCAGACGTCCTCCCGGCCGAAGCCGAAGCCGAAGGTCTTGAAGCCCATCGACTCCAGGGCGACGTTGCCGGCGAGCACGAGCAGGTCGGCCCACGAGATCTTCTGGCCGTACTTCTGCTTGACCGGCCACAGCAGCCGGCGGGCCTTGTCGAGGTTGGCGTTGTCCGGCCAGCTGTTGAGCGGGGCGAACCGCTGGCCGCCGTCACCGGCGCCGCCGCGGCCGTCCTGGATGCGGTAGGTGCCCGCGGCGTGCCAGCTCATCCGGATCATGAGGCCGCCGTAGTGCCCGAAGTCGGCCGGCCACCAGTCCTGCGAGGTGGTGAGAACCTCGATGATGTCCCGCTTGAGGGCATCGACGTCGAGCTTGGCGAACTCCTTGGCGTAGCTGAAGTCCTCCCCCAGTGGGTTGCTCTTGGACGAGTGGGCGTGCAGCACCGAGAGGTCAAGCTGGTTGGGCCACCAGTCCCGGTTGGTACGCGGACGCCCCCCGGTCTTCGGGGTCGGCGAGTCGATCGCCGGGTTCTCGCTCTCGCTGCCGTGCGCGGTCACGGAGTCGTGCGCGACCGGGCAGCCGGCCGCCGCCTTCTGGTCCACGCCCTGCGCGCTGGAGGGAGCGTTGTCCTGGGTGTCGCTCATCTGCTTCCTTCCGAACTGGCGGATCACTGGGATGTGCGTTCGGTCGCACAACCGGGGCAGATGCCCCAGTAGACGACCTCCGCCTCGTCGACCACGAAGCCGTGGTCGTCGGAGGCGGTGAGACAGGGAGCGCGGCCGACAGCGCAGTCGACGTCGGCGATCGCGCCGCAGGAGCGGCACACGACATGGTGGTGGTTGTCCCCCACCCGGGACTCGTACCGGGCGGTCGCACCGGCAGGCTGGATGCGGCGCACCAGACCGGCGTCGGTGAGCGCACGCAGCACGTCGTACACGGCCTGGTGGGAGACCGTGGGCTGATCCGCCCGTACCAGCGCGATCACCGTGTCGGTGTCGACGTGCGGATGGTCGCGCAGCGCTGCGAGCACCGCCAACCGGGGCCGGGTCACGCGCAACGAGACCGCTCGCAGCTGAGTCTCGAAGTCGGACGGCACCTGATGAATATAGTCCACTCTTCTGGAATGAATCAGGTTTTGCTTCGACTCAACCTGACGCCGGCTCGATCAGCCGACAGGCTCCACCGACCACCGGCTCCCACTCGGCATCGCCTGACGATGTCGCCAAGGCCCTGGCCCCGGACCTGTGACACAACGAAGACATTCCGCGGACGGTGCCCGGACGTGGCGTGGCGACCATGGCTGACGTGTTCCCTGAATGGCCGTACTCCTGGATCGACCGCCCCCTGGCGCCGGCCCCGTCGCGCCGGGCGGACCCGGTGCGCCCCGGCCCCCTGGTCAAGGCGGCGCTCGGTTCCCTGCTCGCCCTTGCGCTGAGCTGCGCGGTGTTCCTCTGGACGCCGGCCGGTCAGTGGCTCGACGGGCTGCTCCTGCCCCGCGCGGAGCGGGGCGGCGGATACGAGCAGCAGAGCGACCTCGTGGGCCCGGCCAAGACCGTGCTGGCCCTCTTCGGCAGCCCGGTGCTCCTGGCCGTCCTGCTCGGCTCGGTGCTGCTGGCGGGTCTGGCTCGGCGGCGGCTGGTGGTGGCCGTGACGGGCGTCGGGATGGTCCTCTGCGCGGTGGCGGCGGCTGGCGTGGCGAAGCTGGTGCTTCTTCGCCCGGATTTCCAGATCGAGAGTTCGACCACCCACAACAGCTTCCCGAGCGGTCACGTGACGGCGGCGACCGCCCTGCTGCTGGCCTTCGTGCTGGTCCTGCCCGGGTGGGCTCGCCGGTGGCTCGCCGTCCCGGGCGCGCTGGGCGTCTCGGTGGTCGCCTCGGCCACGATGATCGCGGGCTGGCACCGGTTCAGCGATACCCTCGGCGGCGTCCTGCTGGCCGTGTCGCTGTTCTGCCTGGCCGCCGCGGCGCTGGCTCACCTGGGCGGCGAAGCCCACCCCGCGATCGACGTCGACCCGGGTACGGCCCCCGGGCCCGAGCCGTACGGCGCCGTCCGAGTCGACCGGTCCGAGGTGTGCCACGCCGGCAGACGGGTCGCCGGCCGTGCCGTCCCGCCGGCTGCCGGCGATCGGCGCGGCCGGTCGGGCAGGTGGACCGCACCGCACCGTCTGGTCGAGGCAGCCGTCGTGCTGCTCGTGCTGGTCTGGGCGCTGCTGGTGGCCGTACCTGGGCTGAGCGATTCGGTGGAGCGCGGGCCGCTCGTCGCCATCGTGACGGCGACCGCGCTGACGGTGCTGGCCGTGGGATCGGCGGTGTTCCTGGTGCGTTCGGCCGATTTCGTCGTCCCGGTGACCCGCCCGAACCATCCCGACGGGCCCCGGCAGGGGACGGTCAGGACGGCAGGAGACCCGAGGGTCGATGCCGGGCCTCCCACATGGTGAGAAAGTGAATTCGGTTCATGCTGCGATACTTGGCGACATGCCCCGCGTCCTGCTGATCGAAGACCACCAGACGGTGCGCGACGGGCTTCAGTTGGCGTTGACCCGGCAGGGCCACACGGTGGACGCGGTGGCGACCGGCGAGCAGGGGCTGGTACGCGTGCACGAGGGCGCCTCCGATGTCGTGGTCCTCGATCTCATGCTGCCGGGGATCGACGGGTTCGAGGTCTGCCGGCGGATCCGGGCCCTCGGCGACCTGCCGATCATCATGCTCACCGCCCGGAACGACGACATGGACGTGGTGGCGGGCCTGGAGGCGGGCGCCGACGACTACGTGGTGAAGCCGGTGCAGCCCCGGGTGCTGGAGGCGCGCATCCGCGCGGTGCTCCGGCGCACCGGCGGTGAGACGCGGCGGGCCGGCGGTGCGCCGGCGGGCGTGGAGCAGCACGGCGCCCTGACCATCGACCGGGCCGCGCTGGTGGTCGGCAAGGGCGGCATGCCGGTCGGCCTCGCTCCGACCGAGCTGCGCCTGCTGCTCGAGCTCTCCCGTACGCCGGGCCGGGTGCTGAGCCGCCAGCAACTGCTCGAGGCCGTGTGGGAGCACGGCTACCTCGGCGACTCGCGGCTCGTGGACGCCTGCGTGCAGCGACTGCGGGCGAAGATCGAGGACGACTCGTCGGCGCCGGTCTTCGTGCAGACGGTACGCGGGTTCGGTTACCGGTTCGGGCCGCTGTGAAGCGGTGGCGCTGGGCGGTCGGTCGCGCCTCGGGCCTCCGGGTCCGGTTGTTGCTGGCCTTCACGCTGCTCGGTCTGACCACCACGGCGGTAGTCGCCAGCGGCAGCTACTTCCAGGCGCGGAGAGTCATCCTCCAACAGGCGCAGGACGCGGCGGTGGTGTCGCTGACCGACCAGCTCAGCAAGGTCTACCCGCTCCGCCGGCTGCCGCCCACCCAGGACGAACTCGACTCGATGGCCGCGATCCTGTCCGACCGGGACTCGTCTGTGGTGCTGCACTACCACGGGATGCGGACGCGGGGCAGCCAACTGCCCGAGCCGTTCACCCCCGAGCTGCGGGAGGTGGTCCGGGGCGGCAAGGTCGCCTGGCAACGCGTCTCGCTCAAGGGCCAACCCGTCCTTCTCATCGGGACCCAGCTGATGATCGACGAGCCGGACGGCACGTCCAGGCCGTCCGGGCTGGAGGTCTACGCCGTACACAGCCTGATCCCCGAGAAGCAGAGCATCGACCAGCTCGCCACGCTGGCGTGGATGACCGGCGGACTGTCGCTGGGCCTCGCGGTCCTGCTGGCCCTGCTCGCGGCTGCTGGGGTGCTGCGGCCCGTACGCGAACTGGGCCGGGCCGCCCACCGGCTCGGTCAGGGCGATCTGAGGACCCGGCTGGTCGTCCGGGGCACCGACGAGCTGGCCGACGTGGCGAGGACCTTCAACAACACCGCCCAGACGCTGGAGCGGCAGGTCGGTGAGCTGCGCAGGATGGAGTCCGACGCCCGGCGCTTCGTGGCCGACGTGTCGCACGAGCTTCGTACGCCGCTGGCCGCAATGACGGCTGTCACCGACGTCCTGGACGAGGAGGCGGACGGGTTGCCCGGCGACGCCGGCCGGGCCGCCCGACTCGTCAGCCAGGAGACGCAGAACCTCGTCCGGCTGGTCGACGACCTCATCGAGGTGAGCAGGTTCGACTCGGGCACGGCGCGACTCGCCCTCGACGACGTCGACGTGGCCGCGGCCGTGACCGCGACGCTGCGGGTGCGGGGCTGGGCCGACCAGGTGCGGGCGGAGCTGCCCCCGGACGTCATGGCCCGCCTGGATCCGCGCCGGCTGGACGTCATCGTCGCCAACCTGGTCGGCAACGCCTTCCGGCACGGCGCCGTGCCGGTGTCGCTGCGACTGCACGCCGAACCGGACTGGTTCACCATCGAGGTCACCGACCAGGGACCAGGCCTGGAACCGGAGGTGTTGCCGCACGTGTTCGAGCGGTTCTACAAGGCGGACACCGCGCGGACCCGGTCTGAGGGCAGCGGCCTCGGGCTGGCCGTCGCGTGGGAGAACGCCCGCCTGCACCGGTACGCCGGGCAGCCGGGAAGTCTCGTCGCCGGCAACGCGCCGGCCGGCGGCGCCGTGTTCAGGCTCCGCCTGCCGCGCGTGGCGGATCCGGCGGGCGACGGAGGCGTACGGTGACCGGCCGGAACGCGGCACGGGCGCTGCTCGCGGGCGTTCTGGTGCTGGTCGCACCGCTCGCCGCGGGCTGCGGGATCCAGCCCAGCGAGGTGATCACCGGGAGTCCCGCCCGGGGCGGACCGTCCGAGGGCGTCGGCCTCTACCTGATCCGGAACGGAACGCTCACGCTGGTGGTGCGGCCGGCCGAGGAGGGCGTCCCGCCCGCCGAAGCGCTCCGGTTGTTGGCGGCTGGCCCGGACGCGCACGAACAGGACGAGGGTTTCACGAGCGAGGTGCCGGCCGACGCCCTCCCGGCGTCCGGGGTCGCGGCGAGCGCCGACCGTTCCCGCCTCTCGGTGACCTTGTCGGGCCCGGTGACCACGTTGTCGGCGACCGCCGTCGACCAGATCGTCTGCACGCTGGACGGCGCCGCAGTGGCGGCCGGCAGCGGGCAGAGGTTTGCCGCGGTCACCCTCTCTGGTCCCGACGGTGACCTGAAGCCCCGGTTCTGTCCCCGCTACTGACCGGGATTCGGGGGTCAGTGAACAGGATCACGAAATGACGCCGGCCGACCGGGCGGCGGGCCGGGGCGCCGACGCGGGGCCGGAAGGTCCACGCCTGGTCGACCCGGCCGGCGACGTCCCGCCGTGGTCGGTCAGCGCGCCGGAGACCAGGATGTCGAGCAGGGCCGGAAACTCGATGCCGGCCTTCTGCCAGATCCGGGGGTACTGCGACGCGCTGGTGAACCCGGGAAAGGTGTTGACCTCGTTGACGACGGGCTCGGTCGACCCGCTCGCGGGCAGGAAGAAGTCGACCCGGAGCAGCCCACGGCAGCCGAGGGCGTGGAAGGCGCGTACCGCCCGGTCCTGGAGCAGTTCGGTGGTGGCGGAATCGAGCGGGGCGGGGATCTCGAAGACCGCCCCACCGTCGTACTTGGCGTCGTAGTCGAAGAACTCGGCGTCGGGCACTCGGATCTCCAGGGGAGGGCCGGCTTCCACCCGGCCGTCGGGATGCTGCAACACGGCCACGTCGATCTCGCGTCCACGGGCCGCCTGCTCGATGAGGATCTTGGGATCGGCTGCCCGGGCCGTGGCCAGCGCGTCGGGAAGTCGCGCCCAGTCGTCCACCCTGGTGACGCCCAGGCTGGACCCGGCCCGGGCGGGCTTCACGAAGACCGGCAGGCCCAGCCACCGCCGGTCGGCCGGGGAGAGGTCGTCGCCGGGACGCAGGGTCACGCCGGGGCTGACCCGCAGGCCCTCGGCGACGAGCAGCTTCTTGGTGGCGGCCTTGTCCATGCCGGCCGCACCGGCGAAGACCCCGTTGCCGACGTACGGGACGCCGAGCCAGTCAAGCAGCGACGCGACGGTGCCGTCCTCGCCGTACGGGCCGTGCAGGGCGGGAAACACCACGTCCTGGGCGCCCAGCACGCGCAGGGCCGTGGTGAACGGTGCGGAACGGCCGTCGACCTGCCACCCGCCGTCCCGGTCGATGAGCACGTCGGTGACCTGGTACCGGTCGCGGTCCAGGGCGGCGAGGATGCTCGCCGCCGAGTGGCAGGACACGTCGTGCTCGCCACTGCGCCCGCCGTAGAGGATCGCCAGTCGTGTTCTCATGAGGTCGTCGCCCTTCCGTGCAGGTACTCGCGGGCCACCCGGGCCCCGATGCCGGTCAAGATCTCGTTCGGGTTGGTGCCCGCCCACCGCGCCCACTCGGCGACCGTGGGCTGATCGCGGTCGCCCCGCTCGGGGCCGAAGACCACCACCGGGTCGCCGATCGACACGGGAAGATCGCCGACGTCGACCACGCACTGGTCCATGGCGATGCGGCCGACGATCGGACAGCGCCGGCCGGCGAGCCACAGCGCGGCGCGGCCCTCGGCGGCCCGAGGCAGGCCGTCGGCGTAGCCGAGCGGCACCAGGGCCAGAGTGGTGTCCCCCACGGTCACGTGCTCGGGTCCGTAGGAGACACCGGTGCCGGCCGGCACCCGCTTCACGTTGACCACGCGCGTGCGGAGCGTCATCGCGGCGCGCAGCCCGAACTCGCCGGCTCCGGTCCCGCCGAAGGGGTCCACGCCGTACAGGGCCAGCCCGATCCGGCAGAGGTCGAAGCGGGTCTTCGGGGCGGACAGCGCGGCCGCCGAGTTCGCGAGGTGCGCCAGGTCGGGGTCCAGGCCGACGCCGCGCGCGATCCGGAGCGCCTCCTCGAACCTCGCCACCTGCCGCTCCAGGACCGGACGTCCCGGTACGTCGGCGTTGGTCAGGTGGGACCACACCCCGCGTACCCGGACGCCGCCGGCCAACTCGTACTTCCGAGCCCAGGCGACCAGCTCGGGCCAGTCGTCCTCGCCGGCGCCGTTGCGGGACAGACCGGTGTCCGCCTTGAGCTGCACGGTCGCGGGTGCGCCGAGCCGCCGGGCCGCGTCGGCGACCGCGTGCAGGTGGGTCGGCGTCGACACGCCGATGTCGACGTCGGCGCCGATCAACGCGGCGAAGTCGTCGTCGGGGCGGTGCAACCAGCTGAGCGTGGGCGCGGTGACGCCCGCCGCACGCAGGGCCAGGGCCTCCGCCGCCGAGGTCACCCCCAGCCAGCCGGCACCGGCGCCCAGCGCCGCCCGGGCCACCATCGCCGCGCCGTGACCGAACGCGTCCGCCTTCACCACGGCCATCAGCGGGGTACGCGTGACGTACGCAATCGTCCGCACGTTGCCGGCGACCGCCGCGAGGTCGACCACGGCCTCTGCCAACGCGCTCACCGCGCCGGCTCCGAGCGGCGACGCCCGGGAGGCCGAACAGCCAGCGTGCGCCCGACCCTGTCATTCCATAGTGGATGGCCGTGCCTGCGCCGGCCCTCGCCGCCCGACGCGGCCGGCCGTGGCCGGACAGCGGGCCGTACGACTGGACGAGCGTCACCCCCTGGCCCGGGGGTCGTGCGACGGATGCGGGGTCTCGGATCACACGGCTGACGCTGTCACCCGCATATCCGCAGGTGATCCGCAATATGTCACGAGCCGGTAATGGACGTCGCCGAGACGTCAACTCGTGCACCGTCACGCCCTGCGACAAGTTCCCGTTTCTGCGGCGTCGCCAACGTGACGCCGGGCGGCCTGGCACCCGCCACCCGCCGCTCCGGCAGCAGCATCCGCGAAACGAATGAGCGGGCACATAGCTGCCCATGACAGCAGCAGCCGCAGTCGAGGCCACCGGAAGCAGCCCTGATACATCGAGCCAGGACTCTTCTCACCCCACGTTAAAAAAGACCTTCATCTATTGGATTCATGAATTCCACGATGGAACCCGGACATATATCGACGGTACGATCCAGCAAAACCGTTCGGACCATTCAATCGGCGGGTCGTACGCCCGCCGGAATGGCCGGAACAAAGGGAGGCTGGGAGATGAGACTCCACCGCCACACGATCTTCGCCCGCGGGCGTCGAGCCGGAACGGCCGCCATGGCCACGCTCGCCGCCACGGTCATGCTCCTCACCGTGGCTGCCGGACCGGCCACTGCGACACCCGCCACCGAACCGCGGTCCGGGACGACCGGCGAGATCCTCGGCACCGGCAACGCCACCGCCGTGCCCGGCAGCTACGTGGTCACCCTCAAGGACAGTGGCGGTACGGTCGGCGATCGGCAGGCTGGCGTGTCCCGCCTCGCCGACCGGTACGGCTTCCGCCCGGACCAGGTCTGGCACGACGCGCTGAACGGCTTCTCCGTGCGGACCTCCGAGCTGGTGGCCCGCCGGCTGGCCGCCGACCCGGCGGTAGCGGTCGTGGAGCAGGACCGTTTGACCAGCTTGGCCACCACCCAGACGAACGCGCCGTGGAACCTCGACCGGATCGACGCTTCGCTGGGACTCAGTGGTACCTACAACTTCACCAGTGTCGGGACCGGCGTCCGGGCGTACATCGTGGACAGCGGGATCCAGATCAGCCATGTCGACTTCGGCGGCCAGGCGGTGTACGGCTACGACGCCGTCGACGGCGTGCTCCCGGCCAACGACTGCAGCGGGCACGGCACCCACGTCGCCGGCACCGTCGGCGGGACGACCTACGGGGCGGCCAAGAACGTCGTGCTGGTCGCGGTCAAGGTGTTCGACTGCACCCTGCCGAGCACCCTGTCGATGTTGATCAACGGAATCAACTGGATGATCGCCAACCACCTCGCCGGGCAACCGGCCGTGGCGAACATCGGCGTGCTGACCAGCCCCACCGTCGCGCTCAACACGGCAGTGACGAACGCGGTCGCCGACGGCATCACGGTGACGGTCCCGGCCGGCAACTCGAACGTGAGCGCCTGCACCGTCTCACCCGCGTCGGTGCCGACCGCGCTGACCGTAGGCGCGACGTTGACGAACGACAACCGGGCAAGCTGGTCAAACTTCGGTCCCTGCCTGGACATCTTCGCTCCCGGCGAGCGCATCACGTCGGCCTGGTGGAACTCGATCACCGCGACCCAGACGATCAGCGGCACCTCACACGCCGCGCCGCTCGTCGCCGGCGTCGCCGCTCGGGTGCTCAGCAACAATCCGACCTGGACACCGGCCCAGGTGGCCAGCTACCTGTTCAGCGTCGCCAGCCCGGTCGTGATCAACCCGGGGGCCGGGTCGCCCAACCGTCTCCTGTACCTGTCCCCGGCGCTCTGACCACTACGCGCCCACGTGGTGCGGCGATCCCATCGGTACAGCGCCCGCCAGAGAGCCAGATCTCGCCGGGCGCTGATCCTCGGATACGATCCCCGGCCCCACCGAATACGACAGCGACGTTTTCCCAATTCACGGATCTCGACGATCACTGACATTCAGACCTCTTCGCCACGGCACCGGCCCCCGGCGGACCCGATCCACGGACGCCTGATACCCCGACGAACGGCCCGTGACCCGGCCAGTACAAACACCTCCGGAAGCAATGTGAAGACGCTGCTACCATCGGCCCGGCACTCCATACCGTACGTCACACAGTGCAATGACCGCGATACGCGGACGAACTGCAAGGCAGAAACGCTGACGGGATTGGTCGGGTGGGAAGCGTGGACATTCCGGGCTGGCACACGCTCAGGGTCGGCACCGGGGACGAAGTCGTACTCACGGTCGACTTCGGCGCGGATGCCGGACGGACCACCGCCGGTTTCGCCGACCTCGTCCCGCTGCTTCCACAGCGGTACACGGTGCTGGTCTCGAGCCGCACCGCATGGACCGGCGAACCGGGCGGCGCCGCCGGACCGAGCGCCCGACTCGACGCCTGGCTGGCGTCCGCCGACCAGTTCGGTCCCGAGGTGGTGGCCGTCGTCGGGTACTGCGCGGGCTGCCGCCTCGCCGCCGCGTTCACCGAGCGCCTCCCCGGGCCGCGACCTCCCGCGCTGGTCCTCCTCGAGCCGCTGCCGGTGCTGCCCCGAACCCTCTGGTACGAGTACTCCGAGGCCCTCACCCGACTCGCGCCAGGCCTCGGGGAGGATGTCGTCGAGAAGGCGAACGAGCGCGCCTGGGCCCGGGCAGACGCCACCGGCACCGGCGCCACCGACATCGGTGACCTCGCCGGCTGGCTGAGCAGTTCGTACGCGGAACTGGCGACGCGCGGCTGCGCGGAGCTCGACATCGACACGGAGTTCGCCGACCAGTTGGTTCACCGGATGACGGGTTATCTCGACTACCTGACGATCGCGGCGGCGGCACCGGCGACGGACCCGGCTGCGGCGCTGGTGGTCCGTTCCCACGAACCGGTCCCGGCCGAGCTGGACGGGCAGCTCGACGAACTCGGCGCGCGACGGCTGGACCTGCCACGACTCGAGTTGCTCGGCAGCCGGGAAGTCGCCGACCTAGTAGCGGGGGCACTGCCGAGCCGGGCCGGTCAGCCGTGACCGGTGGCGCCCCGTCGCGGTGCCGGGGAGGCGCTGGCCAGCGGTAGGACCGGAAGCGCCGGGTTGGCCTCCACGGCTTTCACCGCAGGCACCTGTCCGGCTGCGCCGCTGCCGGCGACGGTGCTGGTCGGGGACGAGCCGGTCACCCTCACGCCGGACGAGGTGGTCGTCGTCGAGACGCCGCGCGAGGGCTGGGGCAAGGCTGCCTCCGGGCTCGACGTGACCGACCGGATCGCGCTGCGGTACACCACCACCCCCGGAGGAGACGGCGCTGGCGCTCGCGGAGCACCGCGACCTGGTCACCGACGAGTCGGCCGGTCTCACCTGCTGGCTCCGCCGATCCTGACGGTCCGCATTGCCGGCCGCCAGTGCCCCGACCAACGGTGGGGGGCTGCCGCCGGCGGGTCAGAGCAGGCAGCCGGCCGCCTCGGCGGTACGCCGGAACTCCGCCATCTCGTCCTCGTCCAGGCCGAACTGGCCGAGGGCGGTCTTGCCGTTGGCGTGGAAGTCCGACCCGGCGGTCGGCACCAGCCCTAGCTCGGCAGCCACCTCCCTGCGCTCCGCCTCGGTGCCGACGGTGACATGCCGGGTGGACACCTCCAGACCGAGCAGCCCGGCGGCACGGAACTCCGCGAGCGCGGTGCCGACCCCGGCCCACGAGTTGCGGCCGGAGGGGCACTCCCACCATGCGTGGGCAATGGCCGGCACACCGCCGACCTCGCGTACGCGGCGGATCGTCTCGATCGTCGGCAGGTAGCGGTCCGGGTGTTCCTGCTTGAGCCGGTCGTACTTCTCGGTCAGCACGCGTCGCGCCTCGTCCGGGTCCATGCCGGCGGCGACCAGGTGTCCACCGATGAGCGTCTTCGACAGCATCCACTTGCCCGGGTGCTCCGGCGCTGCCAGGATGTCGCCGCCGTCGGGCAGGGCGAAGCCCTCCCGGCGCAGCTCGGCCAGGACGGCCATGTAGATCGCGTTCTTCGTGCGGGTGGGGTGGAATGCGAATTCCTCGAAGTCCGGTTCCCGGATCCCCCGCCCGTACGCAAGCACGTGGTACTTGTTGCCCTTGTGGGTGGTGCTGATCTCCATGCCGGGGAAGAGCAGCTGGGTGCCGTGGTCACGGGCGAGCGTGGCGAGCTTGTCGGACCAGGTCAGTCCAGAGTGGTCCGTGATAGCCAGCCCGGCCAGGTGCCCCGCCCCGGACAGCACCTCCTCCGGCGTCCACCGGCCGTCGGAGTTCGTCGTGTGGACGTGCAGGTCGTAGAGCCTGGGGGACTCGTTCATCGGTCTCCTTCATGGTGCGGCACCGGTTCGGGGTGTGGACGCGCGGGCTGTTCGAGCAGGTCGCCGATCATCCGGATCACCGGCTCCGGGCACTCGCCGGCGAAGAAGTGCGAACCGGGGACGGCGGTGATGGAGAAGGCCGCCGCGGTGTGCCGCCGCCAGGCGTCGACGGCGTCGTACGGCACCGCGGTGTCCTCGGTCCCGGCGTACGCGTGGATCGGAACGGGCAGTGGCGCCTCGTCCCGGTATTCGTAACCCTCCGACAGCCTGATGTCGGCCCGGTACGCGGGCAACACCAGCCGGGCGGCCGTCGGATGTTCGATCAGGGCGGCCGGCAGGCTGCCACGTTGCACCATCAGCCGAAGGAACTCGTCGTCGGTGAGGTGGCTCGTGCCCCCCGGTGGCCGGGGCAGGTGCGGGGCGCGGCGGGCCCCCACGAAGAGGATCCGCGGCAGCGGTCCCCCGTGCGCCAGCAACCACCTGAGCAGTTCAAACGCGACCAGCCCACCCATCGAGTGCCCGTAGAGGGCCATCGGGCGATCCGCGTCGGCGAGGAGTGCCGGCCCGAGTGCCCCCACGAGCGTCTCCATCGACGTCAGTGCGGGTTCCCTGCGGCGGGTCGCCCTGCCGGGCAACTGCACGAGCCGTGCCTCGACCCCTGCCGGCAGTGCCGCCGGCCAGGACCGGAACGAGGTGTGACTGCCCCCCGCGTGCGGGAGGCAATAGAGCAGCGTCCCGGCGTCGGGCCGCCGCACCGGGCGGGAGAACCACGTCACTCCGGTGCCGGTCATCGCCCCACCCACGCCATGCAGTGCGCCTGCGCGGCGTCGAGGTCGTCACGCATCCGGGGGAAGAGCTGCGGATCATTCATGATCTCGAAGTGGTTTTCCGCGCTGAGCCAGACCGGCGTGTGCGTCGGGAGCAGTGCGCCCCACTCGGAGGCGTACGGGTCACCCGAGGCGACGAAGTCGCCGAGCTGCCCGCTGTCTCCCTTCACCTCCACCGCGCTCGTGTAGAGCACGGCGGGCCCCTGGTACGGCGTGTCGGGGCGGTAGCACCGGGTCGCCAGCACGTTCCGCGCCCAGATCTCCAGGGTGCGTTCGAACAGGTCGGCGGAGTAGTCGGCGGGAACGGCACCGGCGTCGCGCAGCGCCGAGACGGCGTCGGTCCGTCCGACCCACGAGTTGGGCAGCTGGTAGAGGTCGAGCAGGAACGCCAAGCGGGTCTTCATCAGCCGGGGCAGGAGGCTCTCCGGGTCGGCTTCCTCGATGTCGGGCACCGATGGGTCGACCAGCCCGAGGTAGGGCACGGGCACACCGGCGGCGGCCAACCGGCGGGCCATCTCGTAGGCGATGACCCCGCCGGCGGAGTAACCCGCGAGCATCACTGGCGCGGTCCCGGACCGGGCGAGGATCGCGTCCACGTAGCGCTCGGCCATCTCCTCGACGGTCTTCGCGGGTTGCACGGAGAGCTGGAAGCCGGAGGCGCGTACCCCGTGGACGGTCCGGGACAGGGTGTGCGGGCGGATCCACCGCAGGAACATCACCTCGCCGGGCGCGGCGTGCACGAAGTACAACGGCCAGGCGTCGTTGTCGACGGCGGCGATCTCGACGAGGTTCGTCTCTGGTCGTTCCTGTCCGCCACTGCGCAGGATGGTGGCCAACTGGGCGACCGTGGGCATCTCGAACATGTCGTTGACACTCAGCCGGAACCCGAACTCGGCCTTGACCCGGGTACAGACGATCAGCGCCTTGACCGAGTCCCCACCAAGATTGAAGAAGTTGTCCTGCGGCATCACCACGTCGACGTCGAGGACCCTCTCCCAGATGGAGGCGAGCCGGGACTCGACGTGGTCCCGGTGTCGTTTCACCAGGGAAACGTGCATGGCCACTCCTACGATCGTCCCTGCGCCGACCGGTGCTCGCCGGCGAGCCCGGCGGTCACCAGCGGCAGGAAGGTGGTGAGCAGGTTCTCCTTCTCGGCGAGCGAGGCGAGGTGGAAGTCCGGCACGACCAGCTCCGTCACTCCGGCTGCGGCATAGTCGGCCACCGCCGCGCGCAGTGTGGCCGCGTCCCCGGCCACCGCCGGCAGGGGCGGGCCGGCAGCCTGGCGGCGGGCCAGCTCGTCCGGGTCGTCGCCGAGGTAGAACAGCACCTGGGCGGAACGGCGGATCTCCATCGGGTCGCGACCGATCTCGGCGCAGTGCCGGTCCAGGATGGCGTTCTTGTGGGCAAGCGTCTCGGGGGTTCCCCAGTCGTTCCACTGGTCGGCGAAGCGCGCCGCGATGCGCAGGGTGACCCGCTCACCCCCGCCTCCCACCAGCAGCGGGAGGCGGTCCTGCACCGGCTTCGGGGACAGCGGCGCTCCCCGGAGCCGGTGGTGGCGGCCGTCGAAGTCGGTGAGGGGCTGGTTCAGCAGCGAGACGATGATCTCGCAGGACTCCGCGAGCCGGGCCAGCCGCTGGGCGGGCGGACCCAGTTCGAAGCCGTACGCCTCATGCTCGTTCTCCTGCCAGCCGGCGCCCAGACCGAGGGTGAACCGACCGCCGCTGATCTGGTCGATGGTGGCGGCCATCTTCGCCACAACGGCCGGGTGCCGGTACGTGTTGCCACTGACCAGCGTCCCGATCCGGATCCGGGGCACGGCGGCGGCCAACGCCGCGACCGTGGACCAGCATTCCAGGATCGGGTCCTGCACGTCGCCGAGAAACGGCATCAGGTGATCGGAGAACCAGACGCCGTCCCACCCCGCCGACTCGGCGAGGGTCGTCAGGTGCAGCACCTCGGCCCACGACGCCTGGTTGCTGGGCCACATGCTGAATCTCATCTACGCCGCCGAGGGAACAAGGCGCTGCACACTCGTGGTGGGCCGCGCATGGTTGGGATAGGTCAGCGACAGGTGACTGCGGTCGAATCCCGCCGCCGCCGTCACGGCCTGGAAGGACTCCCAGCGCAGCGGCCCCTGTCCGGACAGGTTGTGGTAGAACTCGAACGCCAAGCCGTGACTGCCGCCGGCCCGGCCGTTCAGCTCCACCGGGGCCACGGTGTGCCCCTCGATGACGAGCAGCCCGTGCCGCCGGGAGAACTGCGACCACCGCCTGTAGTGCCGGGTCCAGTCCCCCACGATCGCCTGCCGGGACAGCAGCGCACCGTCCGGGCTGACGCAGATCTCCGGGTCCGCGTCCGTCGACGGCCGCACCGCCTCGTCGTCGACACCGCTGATCGACCGGTTGTGGTCGACGAAGGCCCGTACGTGCAGCAGGTCGTCGTCGGCCAGGCCGGTAGCGGCGGCAATGGACGCGGTGATCGCGGCCGGGTCGCCGATGTCGCCGCGAAGCAGCACGGCCGGGGCGGAGCGCAGTCCTTCCCGGGCCACGTCGAGCGCGGCCTCGCTGTAGTCCACACCGATGACGGTCAGCGGGTGCCGGTCGAGGTGCCGTCCCCGCTCGGTGCGGGTGGTGACGGTGTCGAACATCTCCCGCAGCCAACGGCCGTCCCCGCAGCCCACGTCGACGATCGCCCGGGGCTGGTCGGCCAGGGGCTGCTCGTCGAAGATGCGCCGCAGCGCGGTGTTCGCCGCCTGGAAGTACCCGCGGTGGGCAGCGCCGCTGGCGACGACGTTGATCCGCCGGTCGACCCCGCCGTTGACGTCGTCGGGGGTCAGGGCCGCCCCGCCGGCCAGCGCGGCCGGAACGCCGAGGATCGGCCGCGCGTACGACCCGATCAGACCGTAGATCGGCTGGAAGAAGGCGGTGTACCCGGCCAGGGTGGTGGGCGAGCTGCCGTCGCTCAGATCCAGGGCACACAGGATTGCGGTCGCCTCCGCACCGGAAGCCTGTCGGACGTTGGCCATCCGGGGCAGGGCGGCCGTGGCGAGCACCCCCTCGACATGCCGGGCGACGATCTCGGCCCGTTGCGGGTCGAGCGCGCTGCCGGCGACGTCCGCGCGGGCCCGTTGCACGACCGGCACGCACTCGGCGAGCCGGGCGACCACGTCGGCGCCATCCGCCCAGTCGGCACCGTCGAGGGCGCCCTCGACGGCTTCCCACACCATCCGGTACCCGGCCAGCGCGGTCATCGCCGCCGGGCTGTGGTCGGCCAGCCGGACCGTCGCCCGGTGCGGATCGGGATCGGCGTTGTCGACCGTCAGCCACCCGGCCGAGTGGGCCGCACGGAGGCAGGCGGCGACCGCCCCGGGTGCGGCTCCCGCGACGAGTTCCCCCACCGGCAGGGCAGCGCCCGCCGATAGCCGGGCGAGGGTTCCCGTCTGGTCGAGGGCCGCCAGCGCGGCCGTCACCGCCAGCCCGTCCTGGTGCAGGAACGCCCGGCGCAGCGCCTCGCCCCGCATCCGCTGGCCAACGGTGGCCTCCGGGCCGATCGCGGTGGCGCTCATCGGTTCGCCCGGCGCCGGGAGCCGGGTTGCTTCGGGAAACCGTACGTGCTGATCAGGGCCCGGAACCAGGCGTTGTCGGTAAGCGGGTCGGCCGGGGCGGCAACGTCGATACCCCGGCGGGCGAGGTCGGCACGGAAGATGTCGGTGACCTGGTCGACGGTGAGGTCGTCGGTGTGCTCGTCGTACCGGGCGGCGTCCGCCTCGTCAACGAAGCAGGTCGCCTTCCAGACGACAGAGATCCGCACCTCGTCCACCGACCAGTCCAGGATCGTGCGGTCGCCGTCGACGAGGACCCAACGGCCGTCGTCCCAGCGGAGTTCCGAGGTGGGCGTGATGGTGCCCGATTCGAGGTACTGGTCCGGGCGTCCGACGTCACCGATGCCGTGGAACACCCGCTCGTTGTCGCCGACCAGCGCGACCGTGGCCTCCGGCAGGGCGGTCGCCGGCTCGCTCGCGCCGTTCGGCCAGTACAGGTACTCGCCGTTGTCGCCGCCGTAGTACCACATGACGGCGGTGGCGTTGCAGACCCGCCAGTGCTCGAACAGCTCGGACGTGCCCATCAGGCCGACCAGCGCCCGCTTGCCGGAGAACCGGCCGGTGGACGGGTTCGGCGACTCCGACCAGCGGTCGACGCCCCGGAACATCGGAGGATCGACGTGGGGCGGAAGCGCCGGCATCGGTCCCATCAGGTTCGCGAGGATCTTGGTGGGCCGGACGATGGTGGCGTCGAACATCGCCTTGGCACCCTCGACGAGCCGGGGGCTGTGCAGCAGCCCCTCAATGCCCGCAGGAGCCGGCGAACGGGGCACCCAGACCGCCTTGAACCAAGGGATGCGGCTGCTCTGCGGCGGGTCGTTGTACCCGCTGACCGGCGCGGGGTAAGGGGCGTTGGCGACGGCCAACTTCAGCAGCAGTTCCGGGTCGGAGTACGCGTCGGTGACCCGCACCAACGGCGACCTCGGCATCGTCACAGTCACGGACATCTCTTTCCTAGGAAGGGCTTACGGCTCCGGCCGGCACGGTCCGGCTGTCCTGGACTCCGGCGCGCAGCGATGCGGCACACACGCCCCGCACCACGGCTTTCCGCAGGCCGTCGGTGTCGACCTGGCGGACCGCCTCCACCACGCGGCCGTCCGCCGAGATGATGGTGCTCACCTTGCCGGCGGTCCCGCGGGCGGCTACCCGCAGCATCTCGCAGGTGATCAGAGCAGGATCGGCGAGCGCGGCGACCACCAGTGGGTCGTGCAGGTACAGCTCCGCCCGCCGACGACCGCTGGCCGCGAGGCGTTCCTGCAGGACCTCGAGCCAGATGGCGATCTGCTCGTCGACGAACCGGCCGAACCAGCTGGCATCGGCGATCGCCCGGCGGTCGGCCGAGGTTGGCCGGAGGCTTGCGGTCACGTCGATCGGCGCGATGCGCATCGGTACGGGCATCGCCAGAAGCGCGAAGAGCGCCAGCGGGTCGCAACTGACGTTGTACTCGGCGAAGTCGGCGTCGGCCAGCAGCACCCGCCCCCAGCGGATCGGCGCGAGGCAGCCGCCCAGCAGGTGCACTCCGGCGACGTGGTCGAGCAGGTCAGGACGGCCCATCAGGAGCTGGGCCACGTTGGTCAGCGCTCCGACGGCACAGAGGGTGACCGGTTGCCCGGCCGCGCCGAGAACGTCCGCCAGCACCTCCGTGGCGGGCGGGATCTCCGTCACGGGCGGCAGCGGCACGCCCCGACCCTCATGACCGAACGAGTTGGGCATGGTCTCGTGGGGCTGCCCGGAGAGACCGACACGAGCTCCCGCCCCCACGGGAACGTCGGTGCGTCCGAGCATGTCGAGGACCGCCCGCGCGATGCGCGCCCGCAGGACGGTGTCCCCGTTCACCGTCGTCACCGCGCGCAGGTCGAGGCGGGCGTCGGTGGCGGCGACGATCAGCGCCAGCAGGTCGTCGACGTCGGTGCCGAGGTCGGTGTCGAGGACGATGGGGATCGGCGACTCGCCGGCCACGTGGTGGGGCATCAGGTCACTCCTCGGATGTCGTGTCGGTGCGCCAGGAGTGCCTGGCGGTCACGGACCAACCGCGCCGCAGCGGGCTGGCCCGCAGGGTCCACTCGAAGAGCGTCCGGGCGGTGGCATGTCCGGGTGCCTGATCCTCGGTCGGCGGAAGGAACACGACGTCGTACTGACCCGGTCGGGCCCTGACGCGGATGTGCTTGAGGCCGCCCTCGGGCTGGGAGTGGGGCGTGGCGAGGATGACGCCCGCCGGAATCGCGACCGAGTCGGACGGGACAGGTGACAACGAATGCGAACAGCTGCACCAGCGTCATCCTCACCCACCTACGAATCTGGCATCGAGTTGAATGTGCGCCAGCGACACCCGGGATGTCATAAGTTCCATCCCGTCGGACCAGGGACATCCTGCCGAACGCCGTGGGGCATTGTCACGCGCCAGCCCATGGCAGCAATAGGCCTGACCTATAAGTGCCACACCCCCTGTCATATTTTCAGCGACTAACATTCGTGGACCGGCCGGAAATTCGGGCTGCGCACCGTAGGGGTCGACCCGCGCAACCCCTGCTCAGGGACGCAGCGACCTCCAGGAGCACAAATGCGGCACCGACGACCGGGGGCACGAAACAATTGCTGTGACCATAGCGCGACACTCTGTTCCTTTCGCTGATTAACGCGCATGGGTGGGCGGGCCGGAAGCTGCCTGGCAGCTTCCGGCCCGCCCCTGGGTAGTGACATTTCCCGGCCCGCTTCGCAAACTCGTCTGAGCGTGCCGGGGGAACTGGTCGCAGTGGGCCGAAGAAAACCACTCGACACCCTCGAAATGATGTCTAGCGGCGGGGGAGGCTTGCCATGACCGGGACCATGTCCACGAACGGCGACGCCCCCGCCCCTCCCGCGATCGACGACGGTGGCAATGAGCAGGGTTGAGACAACGGCCACGATGAGCCCGGACGACGCGTTGCGTCAGGTGGAGTCGACGATCGGCCGGGAAGCATTCGAACGGGTCACCTCCCGACTCGGCGACTCGGAGACGCTGCTGCTCTCCGGTTCCCTGGTGGAGGGGATCGGCAACCACCGGTCCGACCTCGACTTCTACCTCGTCTCGGAGGACTCGAACGAGAAGGCCACCCAGATGGCCTTCGCCCAGGACGCCTACCTCGACTGTGAGCGGTTGAGCGCCCGCCGGCTGGACGACCTCGCGACGGAGTTCGACGACACGGTGTACGACGACGCCGGGATCGCCGCGCTGCCGCTGAGCCGGCTCGACCTGTACTACCGCATCGCCATCGCCGTACCGCTCAACGGCGCCGGACGGCACGCGGAGCTGTTGGGCCGGTTCAGTCGTGAGCGCGCCTGTGAGCTGCTCGGCCAGTGGGCGACCCTGCACTCGGACGCGAACACCGCGCGGGCCCGGATCGCCCTGCGGGCCGGGTCGGTGCGGCACGCCGCGGTCTACGCCAACGACGCCGCGGCTCTCGGGGTCATGTCGCTGCTCGCCGGGATCGGCGAGGGCTACCCGTCCCTGAAGTGGACCGGGGAGAAGGCCGCGCGGGCGTTCGCCGGCCAGCCGGACCAGTTGGCGGAGGTCGCCCGGCTCCTCTCCTACGGCGACGATCCCGCCACCTACGTCGCCACGACGCTCGACTGGCTGGACGGCCGGAGCGTGGACCGCATGCCACCGGAGGAACCGGCCGCCGAGATCGTGCTGGTGCACGGGCCGGGCACCCCGCCCGGACACGCGGTGGTGGTCAGGCGCAAGGTCCACCAGGTCATCGCCGAGGACAGCCTGGTGGTTGCCGCGTTGGCCGACCCGGAACTCCGGGCGTACGACTCGGTCCGGGCCGTCCCGGGAGTGACCCCGGGGCAAGCCGCCGCCCTGGTCACCGCGGTCGTCACGGAACTGCTCGGTACCGGCTCGGGAGGCCGTCGATGATCGGTTCGGTCTCCGAGGCGGGCCAGCTGACGCCGTGGTTGCGTCGCTGGGAGCGTACCGTCAAGCTGCGCCAGGACGTCATGTCCAGCATGTTCGACCTCGACGGCGCACTGCGTGCCGGCCAGTGGGAGCTGGCGACCCACGCCTGTCGCGCCCTGTTGACCCATTCCGCGCTGCTCGCGTTGGCGCTGCGGGACGTGTACGTCCCCGCCTTCGTCCGCCGCGAACGCGAGTGGCGCCTCGCCATCGACGCGCTCGCCGACGTGGCTCCGGAGCATGCGGAGCGGGCGTGGCAGTTGTACCTGACGCCGACTCGCACGGATGCCGAGGCGCGAGCGCACGGATCCCGGGTGTTGCACTTCGTCGGCTGGTGCGACGGCTCCGGTGAGACCGCGCTTGCCGACGCCCTGCGCGCGTGGGCGGACTCCGCACACGCCTTCCGACAGACCTGCACGACACTCGGCGTGCCGACGACCGCCGACTGGTACCTGGTCGGCCCCGAGGCGCAGGGCGACTGGTACTCCGAAGTTCTGGCCTTTCTCGACAAGGACAAAGACGCATGACCGAGCAGTTGACCCTGGACAAGATCGTCGAGATCGCCCGGCAGGTGATCGACGATCCCTCCGTCGGGCCGCAGGACAACTTCTTCGAGGCGGGTGGGGACTCCCTCGACGTACTCGAGCTCTGCACGCAGATCGAGAACGCCACGGGTGTGGAGATCCCCATGGAGGCCGTGTGGGACGCGGAGAACTTCGAGTCCCTCGCCGCGGCCCTCGCCGAACGCTTGCCCGCCCCTCTATCCCAGTAGGAGTGCCGACATGGCTGACGCTGAGACACCTCGACGGCGTGTGATCCACACCATCGGGGAAACTCCCGAGGAGTTCGACGGCGAAACGTACTGGAACGCGAAGATCATCGAGTTCGACGGTGCGACGTACGTCTTCAGCAAGCGGGCGATCCTCACCATGGTGGTCGTCGCCGCCTGCAACGCCGCGTGCCACTTCTGCTCGAACGAGATCACCTTCACCCCCTCCGGGCCGTACCTCAAGTACGACGAACGCCTCAAGCGAATCAAGGACTTCGCGCACGTCGCCGGGGTGACCAAGATCGCCTACACCGGCGGCGAGCCCACCATGCACCCCCAGCGCCTGTACGACCTGGTGAGCCAGATGAACCCGGGATTCCGCCGGGCGCGGCTGCACACCAACGGGTCCGGCCTGTTCAAGGCGGTGCAGACGGAGAACGGGGAGCAGCTCCTGCTGCCCGCTCTGATCGACGCGGGCATGACCGGCGCGTCGGTCAGCGTGGCCCACCACGACACCGAGACCAACCAGCGGATCATGGCCTTCGGGCGGGGCTGGTCCGGCATGAGCGAGGAGATGCTGCGCCGGGTGGCCGACTTCCGGTCCGACCGGTTCCAGCCGCGCCTGAGCTGCGTCATGACCCACGACGGCGTCCGCACCGTCGAGCACATCCTGGAGTACATGAAGTGGGGCCGGGAGCTCGGCTTCCGCAACTTCATCTTCCGGAGCTGCTCGGAGATCCCGAACGAGTACCAGAAGCCGACGGCCTTCTCCGAGTACAACGACGACAACTACATCCCGATCGATCCGCTGGTGGACGAGCTCGACGCGATGAACCTGTTCACCAAGACGTACCAGCAGCGCAAGTCCGACTCCAAGGTCGACGTCTACACGTGGGACGACATCACGTTCGACATCGACGAGTCCAGCGAGGAGCCGGACCCGGACCGCAAGATCCGGCGCCTGAACGTGATGACGAACGGGGTGGCCCACACCAGCTGGATCGACCCGCTGTCCGTCCTGTTCGAGGAGGACCGACACCTGGCCGAACTGGCCCGGGTCAAGGAGTTCAAGCTTTCGCTGAGCGCGGTCTGAACGGAGCAACATGGAAAAGGTGGTTCTCGTCGGGGCCGGCGGCTTCGGGCGCTGCTGGTGGCCCGGCCTGACCGGGTCGGACGACTTCGAGGTGGTGGCGGTCGTCGAGCCGGACGACCGGGATCGGGAGGCCGCGGCGGCACACTTCGGGCTGGCCCCAGACCGTTGCCTGCTGCCGGAGAGCGGCGACTGGTCGACCCTCGGCGCCAGCATGATGATCGACTCGAGCCCGTTCCCGTTCCACCGGGCCAACGCCGACCGTGCCCTCGCGGCGGGACTCGACATCCTGGTGGCGAAGCCGGTCGCGCCGACGGCGGCCGACGCGACCGCCATGGTCGAGGCGGCCGAGCGGGCCGGACGTCGCATCGCTGTGGCCCAGCAGATGCGCTACTTCCCCTGCTTCCTCGCGCTGCGCGAGGTCATCACCGCCGGCGTCGTCGGCGAGCCGGTCGCGGTGACCATCCGGATGGCACTGGACGGGCGTGGCTGGACCCCGGGCATGCAGTGGCGCCTGGCGATGGCTCACCCGCTGCTGCTGGAGGCGGGCATCCACCATCTCGACCTGGTCCGGTGGTGCGTCGGTGAGATCACCGACGTCGCCGCGGTGAGCTGGAACCCGCCGTGGAGCCCGTTCACCAACGGTGACGCGACCGTCTCGGCGGTGCTGCGCACCGAGGGTGGGGTGGCCGTCGACTACCGGGGCGACTTCGCCCCGGCCGCCGGGCACCCGGCCGTCCGCTTCGACTCGGGCTGGGACGTGGTCTGCACCGGCGGTACGGTGATCGTCCGCGACGGCGGGTTGTTCATCGACGGCGAGCAGTACAAGGACGTGTCGACCACCGCCGAGCCGGTCTCGCTCGAGGAGTTGAACGCCGCGCTGCTGGCGGCCTGGGTCGAGGCGGGTGGCACCGGCACCGAGGTCCCCTTCTCGGGCCGGGACAACCTGCGCAGCATGGCGGCGCTCCAGGCCGCCATCGACTCGGTGGTACGGCGATGACCTTCCAGGTCGTGATCCTGGGGGCACCGTCTTCGGGGAAGAGCACCCTGACCGGACGGCTGCTGGCGACCAACCCGGGCGTCGGCTGGTTCGGGGTGCGACGGTACTTCACCGACCAGGTCCGGCGGCTCACCCCGCTCGGGCTCAAGGCCAAGCCGTACGCCGACAAGGACCACTGGCTCCCCGACGAGATCGTCGGGGAGGCGGTCCGGCAGGAGTTCGCCCGGGGGGCGTTCACGAACGGCTTCATCTTCGAGGGCATGCCGGCCCGGCTGAGCCAGGCGTTCCTGCTCGACGAGATTCTCGCCGAGGTCGGTCAGCCGCTCACAGTCGCCCTGCACGTGGCCACCCCCGACGAGGTCTGTCTCGACCGGGCGAGCCGGCGTACGGTCTGCAATGCCTGCGACTTCGGCTCCCACCAGGCGGTCGAGGATCCCCGGCGGCCCGGCTGCTGCGTGGGCTGCGGCGGGCCCATCACCCGGCGCTACAACGACACCCCGGAACTCATGCAGGCTCGGCTCGACCTGCACCGCAGCCTGGTCGACGACCTCACCGGGTACTACCGGGACAGCGGCCGGCTGGTGGAACTGGACGGTCTGCGGGACCGCGACTCGATCTTCGACCAGGCTGTCGCGGCCATCACCGTCCGGCGCCAACCGGCGGGCGCGACCAGCTGATGGCCACCCCGCTCGCCCCGCTGATCGCCCTGCACGGCATGAAGTCACGCTGGGCGGGCCCGGTGTTGTCGGAAGGGCTCGTCCGGTCCAGTGCCGCGTGGTTCCTCCTGGACGACCGGGGACCACGACTGGACCGGACGCTGGCCGCCACCGTGCACCTGTCGCTGGGTATCCCGACGTGCGAGCGGCTGGCGACGCTGTCCCGTCCGGGGGCCTACACCGAACTGTTCGCCGAGGAGGTCGGACTGCTGCCGGCCATCGTACGGTTCGACTACGCCCCGACCGGTGCCGAGCACACCCACCGGTACCTGTGGCTGGGTGCGTCCGAGGTCGGGACCACCACCCGATACACAAACGTGGCGCGGGCCGGCCGGCGGGTGACGTTCCGGTACGGCCACCGGTCCGCCCTCACGACGCTCGCCACCGTCGCGCGCATCGAAGCCGAGCTGGACCGGGCGGGGCTGACCACCGGTCCGGCCCGCCTGATCGAGAAGGTCGAGGCGGATGCGGACGTCGGTCCCGTCTCCGGGTCCGAGTCGAAGCTCGGCCGGTTCTGCTGGGAGATCGGGCGCACCTGGCGGTCCGCCCTGAATCTGACGTCCGCCGGCTCGATCTCGGCCGTTCGATGCGCGGAAGGAGTGGCCGGATGATCGGAATGTCGGCACCGACGAGCGCCACGGGGGCGTTGCCGAGCTACCCGGCCTGGCTGGTCCTCGACGTGGACGACACGCTGGTGGACACCTACCGGACCGGGCTGGCGAAGATGCGTACGGCGGCGGAACAGCTCGGCCTCGCCAGCCCGGACGACGCCACGTTCGCCGCCGGCTACGGGCGGTGGCCGTTCCGGGAGTGCGTACGCCGCTGGTGGCCGGACGCGGACCTGGACCGGTTCCAGAACGCGTACGACGCCCTCGGCACGGCGCATCCGCACCAGCCACTCGGTCAGGTGCCGGCCCTGCTCGCCAGCGCCCGCTCCGCCGGTCTCGGCGTCGGGGTGCTGACCAACGGACCGGGGCACAAGACGGCGACGAAGCTGAACGCCGTCGGTGTGGCGGCGTCCGACTTCGACTTCGTCTGCCACGCGGACAACTGGTGGCCCAAGAGCCGACCCGAGTCGTTCCGGGAGCTGAGCAGGTTCGGCGTCACCCCGACCACCTGCTGGTACGTCTCCGACAGCCCGGCCGACTGGGCCGCCGCGGAGGCAGCCGGGCTGTCGGCCGTCGGAGTGGCGAGCGCGGTGCCGTACGACTGGCACCGACGCGCCGGGTGGACGCCACCGCGCCTCGCGGTGCCCTACGTGGACGCGTTGGTCGCAATGACCGGGGCGCTCGTCGCGGCGGCCGGGCCGGCCGCCCTCGGGCCGCCCCGGGCGGTGGCCTTCGACGCGGGTTTCACGCTGGTCGAGGACCGGCGGACCCCGCACGAGCTGGTCGCCAAGGCGCTGGCCGACCAGGGCCGGCCGGTCGCCGCCGAGGATGTCGACGAGGCTTTCCGGCAGCACGTCCACCTGCTCGCCGACACGAGCATCTGGGCATCGGACCAGACGATCGCCCGGACCCTCGACGCCTTCTACGGCGGGGTGCTGGCCCGCCTCGGCGCCACCGACCCCACGGTCGCCGCCACCGTGGTCGCCGACTACACCCGGCCGGACAGCTGGCGTCGCCGTACCACCGCTCGTGAGGTACTCGACTGGGTACGGCAGCGCGACATCCCCACCGGGGTGATGTCGAACTGGCAGACGTCACTGGGTGACATGCTGGTCGCCACCGGTCTCGACGACCTGGTGGACGCGGTGGTGTCCTCCGCCGTCACCAACGTGGCCAAGCCCGACCGGCGGGCCTTCGAACTGGCGGCGTCCGCGCTGGGCACCTCGGTCGACCACCTGGTCTACGTGGGCGACGACCCGTGCAACGACGGCGGCGCGGCGCTGGCCGCTGGGTGCCGGGCGGTCTTCGTGCCGCGCACCGCGCCCGTGGCGGCCCTGCCCGCGACGACGCGGCTGGTCGTCCCATGACCGGAACCGACCAGGCGCGTCTCCTACAGCCAGCCGCGCGTGGCCGCTCGGATGCCCGCCTGGAAACGGCTGCGGGCATCGAGGCGCGTCATCAGGTTCGCCATCATCCGCCGCACCGTCCGGGTCGAGAGGCTCATCTCCCGCCCGGCGCCCTCGTCGGTCTGCCCCTCGGCGAGGAGCCGGATCAGCTGGTGTTCCAACGGGGCGAGGCCGTCGTCGTCGGGCGCGCTCCGGCCACCGAACTCGCTGGCCGCCGCCCATGCCTGCTGGAAGCAGGCGTGCAGGACGGCCACCGCCCCGGGGCTGCGGATCTCCAGCAGGCCGCGCGCGCTGACGGCGACGTCGATGGGAACGAGCGCGGTTTCGCCGTCGTAGACGGCCATCAGGGGCGGCGTGGCCGGCATGCACCGCAGCTCACCGCCGAGCCCGGCGAACCAGCTCGCGTACGCCAGCGCCTGCGGGTTGTTGCGGAAGCTGTGCTGAAGGATCGCCCGGATCCTGACGTCGCGGGCGAACGCCTGCTGGCCGAACGGGAATCCCCAGTCGCTCGCGTCCAGGCTCTGAGCGGCGTGCGGGTTGAACACCAGGATCTCGTGCCGGACGCTGGCGGCCAGTTCCTCCAGCCGGTTGCGGACGGCATCCGGGCCGACGTGCCGGACCACCGGCTCCGCCTCCTGGCGCTCCTTCTGCTGCTCGTTGAGCACCGAGGCGATCGCCAACCGGGTGTCCTCGATCTGGCGCTGGCGCAGCCTGACGTCCGCCTCCGCTTGGGCGAGCAGCGCGTTCAGCCCGACGATCGGGCTCACCGCGCGCATCTCGCCCGGGTGCCCGATCACGGGTTGCAACAACGCGAGGTCGGCCAACTCGTCCAGGGCCGCGCGGACCGCCTCGGTGGTCACGCCCAGCGTGCCGGCGATCTCCATAACTCCCGACGTCGGCTGATGGAGCAACGTTCGGTAAACTCTGGCCGCGGTGGCAGAGGCCCCTAACGCCTCCAGAAGTCGAACCTTCATGATTCCCTGTTCATCGTCTTATCGGCCAGCATCAGCTGATCCTGGTCAGGCCGGACTGGAATCCTCGGCCAGGACATCGACTCGGCGATTGGCCCAGATTTCGTCGTCGCCCTGCCCAGCAGCACGGCGATCCATCACCGCCATCGGAGGTAAACATGCTGGAACCTCTCTTCTCGGCGATCAGCAAGGTCGACTGGAATGACCTCGCTGCGGTTGAAGAGGCCAACATCGCTCTGCTCGACACCCTTGACGAAGACAGGAGCCTGCTCGCCGATCTGATGGCGCGCGCGGCGTCGGACGCGCACCTAACATCACTCAGCGAAACCCTCGACCACCTCGACAAGATCGTACTGCACGACGACCCGACCGGCTACCGGCTGCGTTTGCACGTCTTCCGACTGGCCTGCGCTGACTGGCCACACAGTCACAGATGGTCCTTCACCAGCAGAATCCTGGAAGGCGCCTACCAACACGTGCTTTACGAGCCGGATGACGGGCTCGACGAGAGCATCGACGTCGCTAGTCTGCGCACGCTCTATCGCCGTACGGAGCGTAAGGGCGACACATACACGATCCACCACAGCACGATCCACGCGGCGCTCGGTCAGCCCGGCACCGTCTCACTTCTGGTTCGCGGCCCGTCGGTCAAGGACCGCTTCCTGGTCACCGACCCGGCGACCGGCAAGGCATGGTGGCGGTACGGTGCCGCACGCGAGAACAAGACCCTCGTCGCCGCGAAGTCGATGAGCGCCGAGCAGCTTCGCGCGCACGTCGAGCGGTTCGTCGCGGACGCCAAGAAGGCTGCCTGACGGCCTCAGGGTCGGTGGGTCCGACGTACGGCAGACGTCGGACACCGACCCTGAGGCCGTGCTCGCGCCCTGTCCGTCAGGGTAAGGCCGGGAGTGCGAGCGGGTCACGTCGAGGTCTTCGAGCAGGTCAGCCACCGATTTCGACGTCGTCGACGTGCCCCTGTCGGCGTGCACAATGTGCGGGACGCCATGGACACCGAACACCTCGCGCATCATCGACTCCGCGAGGGGGCCGGACTCGCGGGCGTGCACACGGACCCCGACGATGTACCGGGAGTAGATGTCGATCATCACGTAGGCGTCGTAGTAGACGCCCTTCGCCGGTCCGGCCAGCTTCGTTGCCAAGGCACACCAGCGGCCATGGACCGGATACGGGAGCGGATCGCCCAGCACCTGGGGGTTCCCAATGTGACCCGCCGGTGGCAGGCCCGCGTCCGGACACAGCCCCTGCCCGCCCGTGGCGGACGGTGGCTCTGGACCACCATCCAGTCCCAACCGCTCTACGGCCGCAAGGACGGCAAGACCTCCATCACGCTGATGTGGGTCGAGGGCTTCGTGCAGGCGACACAGGATCTGGCAACGATCACCGCACTCGAACTCACCAACGACGCCACACTCATCCCCGACTGGCCGGTGCCACCCCGCACCGGCGTAAGCGCGAACCCTCCTCCGCCCCCATATGCGCTGACGCCATAGGAATCAGCCCAAGCACGCCCGGGGGCGGGGCCTTGCGACGCACGTCCAGCGATCTACCGTCTGCCGATGCTGGTTGCCTGCTTTGTCGTTGCCGTCGTCGGTGGCGGCCTCATCGCATGGGCGTCCCGGGCGACCACCGGACTACGGCGTACGCGCCCGGGAAGCGTGGCATTCCTGTCGGGGCTGGCCCTCGCGTTGGGAGGCACAGTCGCCGTCGGAGTCCGGGGCTGATTGGGCCCTCGCCACCCAACGGGTCGCCCAGCATCGCAGCCAGATCGAGGTTGGCGTCGCGGCTCGGCGGGCATCCCACACGATCACCGACGCTGCTTCACCATCTCGTCATCCCAAGGCCAGCAACCACCGTCGTGCCCGGCGACGCGACGCCGGAGCGCCCGAATCGGGCCCGCAACCGCCGGCGCAGCAGGCCAACTGATGCCGCCGGCAACACCGCTGAATCCCCAGACGCACGACCCCTCGTCATCCCAGCCGACAGCACCGCCGACACCTCGAATCAGAAGCGCTCCACCCGCTCCACCTGCCCAGACCCTCGCCCGCCCGTCAGCACTCCCGGACCAGCCGGCACGCATCAGACGGTCACCGACAGTTCCGACGCAGGCCAGGACAAACCCCAGCCGAAACAGACGAGCATCAACGTCCCACCAGACGGGAGAGACGGGCGCGGGAATGGGAAAGAAAAAGGCCGTGACCCCTGTTCTTCCAGGTCACGGCCTTGATCGTCTGTGCGCCCGAAGGGACTCGAACCCCTAACCTTCTGATCCGTAGGGTGCGAGCGAAGTTGCCGGCCAACATCGTTCGATGTCTGGCCCTGCCTTGCGGCCCAGGTCAGCGACGTTCGGACTTGTCGCCTGTTGTCGCTGACTGCCACCTGTTGTCAACGACTGTGTGAGCAATCGGTGTGCAGTGCGCACACCCCCAACCATGACGTGCCTGTGTCTCGCTCGATCGGAGAGAATGAGTTGGTGACGATGACAGCGCAGCCCGACCCCGAGGCCGAGTGGTGGACGACGAAGGACGTTGCGGCGTACCTCGGCATCGAGCCGGGTGCCGTCAGCACCTACCGCAAGCGTGGCCAAATGCCTGCGCCTGATCGGACCATCGGCAGCCGTACGCACCTCTGGAAGCCAGAGCAGGATAACCAGTTGGCAGGAGTCACGGCCTCGCGCTGGTGTCGGCGGTCGGCCGCGCGGCGGCGGCAAGTTGCCGGCACCGAGCCCTGAGGCCATCGCGACGCCGACCCCCGACGATGACAGCCGGTGGAGGGTGCATGGGCCGCCGACCTCTCTACGAGAACGAATGGATCAAGCTCTACAAGACCGATGTCGAGCTACCGGACGGCCAGCGCTTCGAGCATCACACGGTCTGGATGCCCACGGCAGCCATGACCGCGATGCTGAACGACGACCTTACGCACGTGTTGCTGATGTGGCGTCACCGCTTCGTGCCGGACCTGTGGAACTGGGAGCTACCCGGCGGGCTCGTGGACGAGGGGGAGGACCGGCCCAGACGGCGGCGCGAGAGATCGAGGAGGAAACCGGCTACCGGCCCCGAACCCTTGAGCACCTGGTGACGTTCGAACCGATGATCGGCATGGTCACCACACCGCACCACGTGTTCATTGCGCGAGGTGCGGAGCGGGTCGGTGAGCCGACGGAGAAGACCGAGATGCAGCGGATGGAGTGGGTACCGCTGGCCCAGGTCCCGGACCTCATCGCACAGGGGCAGGTCAGCAACTCTGGAACGTTGGTCGCCCTGTTGCACGTGCTCGCCATCAGTGGTCCGACTGCCTCTCCGCGTCGCTCCTGAGGATGGCTATGACGGACGAACCGGGCTCCACGAGGACAGCTATAACTGGCCCTACCCGACGATGATCTTGCCTGCGTCAAGTAACGGCGTGTGACGGTTGAGGTCGTCGGCACCGCCACTCGGAACTGCACGCATCTGCCGAGAACAGTGATGTTCGGAACCCCGTAAGATATGGCCAGTGGGGTGGGAGGCGCTCGGGCAATGGGGTGAAGACGTCGCTCGCATCGCACGGCTCGCGGGCGGAGTAGCCAACGACGTGTGGAGCGTGCGCGTCAACGGGCACCTCGCGGTCGGTCGTCTCGGCACCAGGAGCGACGCTGATCTTGCGTGGGAGACAGAGCTCCTCCAACACCTCGACCGTGAAGGTCTGACCGTGCCGGTCCCGATCCCGACTACGGACGGCCGGCTGTTCGCCGACGGTCTGGTGGTGATGACCTACCTGGATGGCGGACCGCCCGAGACGCAGGCCGACTGGCGTCGCGTGGCCGGCACGCTCCGCGATCTGCATCGGCTGACGCAGGGCTGGCCGCAGCGCCCCGGCTGGCGATCGTCGACCGACCTCCTGCACGCCGAGACCGGGACGAAGATCGACCTCGGCGCGATGCCCCCTGAGAGCGTTGCTCGATGCCGAGTAGCGTGGGCGCGGCTCACCGGACGTCAGACATGCGTCGTCCACGGCGACCCCAACCCTGGCAACGTCCGCATGACCGCGAGTCAGGTCGCGCTGATCGACTGGGACGAGTCGCACGTCGACGTCCCTGACCTCGACCTCGTGCTGCCCGGCAACGCCGCCGGCCTCGACGACGGCGCGCTCGACATCGCCGGGCAAGCGTCGGCCGCATGGGAAGCCGCCGTCTGCTGGGACGACGAGTATGCAGTCAGGCGGCTCGCCGAAGTTCGAGCGGTCTGAAAAACGTCGCCGTGACCCGCAAGGAGGTCACCCCGCAGCAGGCGCGATGCCCGATCTGCAGCGCGGAGCACGTCGGCCGGCTACTGAAGCCGCCGAAGTCGCGGGCGGGCCGCCGATGGGTGCCGCTCACCGCGCCCGCGCTGGCCGCACTCGCCCGGCACCGGGCGGCCCAGCAGATCGAGCGTGACCTGTTCGGCGTGGACTACGACGATCACGATCTCGTCTTCTGCCGCCCGGACGGTACGCCGCTGCGGCCCGATCGCGTCACGGTCGAGTTCGAGCAGCACGTACGCGCTTGCGGCCTGCCGGTCGTTCGGTTGCACGACACCCGGCACGGCGCGTGCTCGCTCATGCTGGCCGGTGGCGTCCCGATCGAGGTAGTACAGATGATCCTTGGACACGCCGGTCCCGAGGTGACCCGCCGCATCTACAAGCACATGCTCCGCAAGGAGACGGCGAAACAGGTCGAGAAAGCGTCGAAGCTTCTGACCCGTCACCGGCCCAAGCGGAAGGCCCCGTGAGCAATCCGTGAGCAGCCGGAGGGTCTGGTGATCCCTGCCCGGCCTTCCCGGGAGAACGAAATGGCCTCCCACCGCAGGTGGGAGGCCATTTCTGGAAGTGCGCCCGAAGGGACTCGAACCCCTAACCTTCTGATCCGTAGTCGGAACCGGGCAAATCAGATCTATCATGAGCTTAAACTCCTATAATGCACTCGTTCAGCGGCCCTCCGTCCACACGGAGGGCTTTTCGTTTCCGCTGGTCCAGGCGTTGCATTCAACAGGCCGCCGACGACGACGGCTGGCAGAGCCGCTGCGATGCTGGAACAGTCGCGCCCGTGCTGATTGGGTGACGAACGTCCGAGCACCACCGGAGCACCACAACAGGTTCTTCGGGCACCCCTTGTGGTGTACGGCCGCTGAATCTCAGCCTGTCGGTGCCGAAGATCGACATGTGAACTCGGCACCAGCCTGAGGACCACACTCTTGATCGACAAGTAGTTCTCGACACCGCCGCGGACGCGCTACGCCGGCGGCTGCGGGTTAGAGGATGGTGACCTCGACCGCCCGGGCGGGGTAACCGTCCTGGCCCGGGACTTCGTAGTGGCATCGCACCTGCTGGCCCGGTGCCAGACTCCGGTACTCGGTCGACCCTGCGACGATGTGGCTGTAGTGCACCCAGACCGTCAGGTCAACGTGATCGAGGGCGACAGTTCCCCACCCCTCTTCGGAGTGCCAGGTCCTTACCACGCCGGTGTCCCGCAGGCCCTGATCACTCACACGCGCCAGGGTATCGGCTCGATGGAACTCGGGCAGGGATCGCGATGATGCTCGACCAAGATGCCGATTAGAAGGCACGCCGAGTGGTGCCCAGAGAAGCTAAACCCCCATCAACAGCCGCCGATCAGCTATGACGGCAAGTGGTGCCCGAAGAACCTGCCCGGGTGGTGCCCAAAGAACCTGCCGGAATCATGTATGCCAGCGCCCACCGCACGTCGGGCACGTCAAGCTGGTACGTCTCGGCTGTCTCCTCGACGTCCAGTCCCGCCTCGTCCTGCTCCCAGAGAACTTCAGTGCTGATCCCCTTGATCGACGGCCGACCGAACCGAACATCAGGCAGGATCCGCACTGACGACTGGGGGTTGGGCTCCGGGCGCCAGCCTGCTGCGACGTCCCCGTCCACGAGACACGGCGGTAGAAGCCCTCGGACGGAGGAGTGAGCAGGAGTTGGTCACCGACCGCTGCGACCAGGCAGTAGTCCGGATCGAGACCAACCGCTGCTGCGCCTCCAGAACCAGCTTCCGGCCGGCGACATAGGGGCGGCGGTCGGCGAGCGGGTAGGGCCGCCGAACTTCTCGTGAAGCAAGTGGATGAACGCGCGCAACTCGACCATCGGGCACCCGATGGGTACGGCGGTACTCGCGCAGGAGTCCCGCCTCGACGAACTCGGCCCACGTCACAGAGCGGGCACCGCGCGACTCGGTCCGCAGCACGGGCTTGTAACTGCCAGTAGTCCACCAGCCGGCTTCACATCCAGGTGTCGATCAGGAGCTGGCGACAGCTCCCAGGTGTCGGGGCCCGCAGCGGCACCTCGGCTCCCGGGATTCGGGCGTTGGCCTCGGCGGGGTGTGCGGCCGTTAACGCCCGTGGCGGAGGTGGCCGTCCTGCGGCCAGTGCGATTCCCACGCCAACCGTCACGGCAGCGGCTTGAATAGTGGTGTGCAGGTCAGCAAGGACGGGCGGAGTTGGCGCATCGGCGCTGTCGCCGACGTGGAATGGATCGCTGGTCACACCACTGCCGGCGTCTCGATCACCACTGCCATTCCGCCGATCTTCGACGCCTACGCCACCACGTACCAGGCCGACGACGTCACCGCCGCCGCCTACGAGCGCGCCCTGGTCGAAGGCCTCATCACGCACACCCCCGACCAGCCCTGGTGGCTGGCCTACCTCGACACGGGCGCCCATGACGTCGTCTTTCCCCACGCCCCGAGGGTGTCGCTCTACTGGAACTGGCCGTACGTGCTGGTCGAGGCCGGCCCCGAGCAGGCCCTCACCTGGCGGACCGGTGGTCACATGCGCCATCCCCGTGGATCGCTACCCGACCTGTTCTTCCCCGCCGACCGATCATGGCTGGTCTCCGCGCTCTGGGACGACACCTGGACCTGCGTCGGCGGCCCGGAACCGCTGATCCACACTCTCCAACGCGACCCCCTGGCCAACGCCCGCCGCGTTCGGCCAGACGAAGACGCGCTGCCACCAGGCCTGACCCGCGAGTGACGCCGCACGCCCCACCCGTCGCGCCGCCACCCCTGCCGTGTCGAGACATGGATCAGCAGTCACCTGCCGAAGCCTCGCGTGATGCGGGCAAGCGGCTGACGCGGCATTTCGCCGATATACAAGCCAACTGTATATAGAGACGGTCTATGGTGAAGACCATGGCGATGCAGGAACCGACGTTCTTCATCCTGACCGCGCTGGTGCGCGCCACCCCGCTGCACGGCTACGGGATCATCCAGGCGGTCGAGCAGCTGTCCAGCGGGCGGGTCAAGCTCAAAGCCGGGACGATGTACGCGGCGCTGGACCGACTCACCACGGAGGGCCTGATCGTCGTCGACCGGGAAGAGGCCGTGGGTGGCCGGCTGCGCCGCTACTACACGCTGTCCGACGACGGCCGCGCGGCGCTCGAAGCCACGGTGGCGCGGCTCCAGTCGAACGCCCAGGTAGCCGCCTCCCGACTGCGCGAGGCATTCGGCTTCACCGGGGGAGTGCAGCATGCCTGACCTCGAACGCTCCTACCGCCGTCTGCTCCGCGCGTACCCCGGCTTCTACCGGCGCGAACGCGGACTGGAAATCCTCACCACCCTGCTCGACGCGGCCGAGCCGGGGCAGGTCCGGCCATCGCGCGGCGATGCGGCCCACCTGTTGGTGAACGGTCTGCGGTACCGGTTCGCGCCGCCCACCTGGATCGGCCGACTCGCGACCGGCCTCGTAGCGATCTGGGCGGCCGTGGTGCTCAGCGGGGCCGGCGCCCTGGCCGTCTGGGCGCTCGCCAACCCCGAAGAACCCGACCTCGCCGCCTTCAGCGACGAACTGGTCGGCCGCCCGGCCTCGTCCGCCTACGAACTCCCGGGCGGCAACCTCCTCGACATGGCCTACGCCTACCGGACGTACGGCGAGTTCCAGGATTTCGCAATAGAGGGCTGGGACGGCGGACGGCCAGCGCCGATGGGCCAGAGCCGGTTCTACGAGCAGGTCACCGACACACCGACCGTCCTGGCCGATGCCCACCAGCACCTGACGAGCGCGGGCTGGCGGACCGGCCCCCTGAGCCAGGGCGGCGCCAACAGCCAGGCCGACGTGAACAGCGCGCACGGAGTCTTCTGGGCCTCCCGAGACGGGGTGCTGTTGCGCGTGTCCGGATACGACAACCAGACCGGCGTCACGGTCGGCGCCTACCCGATCGAGCCCAGCGGCGTACTCGCCGGCGCGATCACCGGGTTCGCCATCGGGCTGCTCGTGGTGTGGCAGGCGATGACCTGGATGGCTCACCGGATCGCCCGAACCCCACGGCCGGCCCGGCGGCTGATCCTGCTGCTCGGCCTACCGGCCCTCATCGCCTGCGGGGTGAACACCCTAGACAACGTGCTGAGCATGATCCCGGACCCGGGCAGCGCCAACGTGCTGTTCGCCGCCGACCACATGTACCCGCTGGCCAACCAGATCGCCAACCCGCTGGCCGCCAGCGTCATCGCGCTCGCGCTGATCGGCATCCTCAGCCTGATCGCCGGAGCAGCCCGGGTGGGCCGGCTTCGACCGGCGAGGGCGGCAGCGTCGACCGGCGAAGTCGCCGAAAGCTGAGAATTCCGCTGTCAGCCTCCAGGAACCCCAGCCAAACCGCCTCAGCCTGGGTCGCCAGGCGTCCGAGCCCGGCGGGCGGTCACGTTCAGCCACGGGATCCTCGGCGATGACTACCGATTCCACGATTCGGCAGGAAGGCAGCGGCTGGTCGGCTTGCCGTAGATCCGTCTCCCGTCCGGGCTCGCGTAACAGTGCTCAAGTTGGTCCTCGGCTTGGAACAGCGGACGCCTGTCGATCTCCGCCCCCCGGGCGTCATAGCTGACCAACTCGGGGCCCTCATCGATCTTGAGTCGGGCACCACTCGTCATCAGGCCGAACGCCCCGCCGGAGATCCGGGCCGCTGTGCTGCGGCCGTCCCCGTGGTCGAGCACGAGCCGGTCCACGCGCCCGCTGACCCGGCCACTCACGCTGACGTCCCCACCGTCAGAGTCGGTGGACGTCAACAGAAGTCGCTGCACCGGCCCAGGTAGCCACTCGCCGTGTGGCCACGGCTCGGTGGCGCCCCCACCGGACGGCTCCCGGGTCCCATCTGACTTGATGTCGCAGGTGGCGTAGCCAACGTCGTTCATAAACAGCACCAGCGCGCGGTCCCCGCGCTCGGTCGCCACCGCAAGATCGGCCAGGGACACCGGGACCTGTTGCTCGCCCTCAGCTGGCCGGAGCAGCCCTTCCGGGGCGTTCCACTGCAGGCACTGCTCAACCGCGGTACGCAGCGTCGGCGACAGCTCACCGGGCCCCATAGCCAGCACCTGCACCTTCGAGCCGTCCGGCCGGTCCCACACCACTGCCGCCACGCCTGACGTCATCGTCAGCAGCACGACCGCGGCTACGGCAACCCGCAGCCGTGGCGTACGAGCCGGACGATGGCCCACAGCGCCAAGGAGCTGTGCGCGCATCGCACGCGCCGCCCCCGGCGGCAGGTCCCGCTCCGCGGGCAGGTCAAGGATGTCGTTCACCGCTTCCCCTCCTGGATCTCCTCGGGCATCAGGCGCGCCAGGCGGCTGCGGGCACGACTCACCCGGGACCGCACCGCCACCTCGCTGATTCCCAGCACGGCTGCCGCGTCCGGATACGACACGCCCGACCACAGGCACAACGCCACCGCCTCCCGCTCCGCCGGCGGCAGCTGGCGGACCACAGCGAGGACCTCGCTCATCCGCCGCTCGTCGTCCAACCGCGCGGCCACTTCCTCGGCGGGGTCATCACCGCTGTGCCGTTCCGACGGCAGGCGTCGTAGCAGCGCCAGCCACCGGCGCGCCGACCGCCACTCGGAGCGGACCGCGTTGGTGGCGACGACCAGCAACCACGGCAGCGCCGAGCCCTCCACAAGACGGGCCTCTTGACGGCGGCGCCACGCGACGAGGAACGTCGCCTGGGTGACGTCCTCGGCCGTCGACCACGACCCGGTCAGCCGGAACGCGTGGTTGTAGACCCGGCGGGAGTACCGGTCGAAGAGCCGACCGAAAGCCGTCTCGTCACCGGCGGCTATCGAGGCCCACAGCTCCTCGTCCGACGGTCGCACCAGATGCGTCACACCACCCTATGGCCACTCACGCCGACTCTGTTGCAGGTCACGGCGTTCCTCTCGAACGAAAGCGGCGGCCAGCCGAGGCGCGGGACCCGCCGTGTACGTATCCCGCCACACCGAGGCCGAAGATCGTGGCAGCGGTGAGCCACGATGCTGCCGTGGTGGAGGACTGGATCGGCCAGGCCCAGGCCGCCACCACGACGCTGGTCTGGCGTGGAGCGGCGGCGTAGACGGCGCACACGTAGAGGAAGGCCGGCAGCCACGCCAGCCGCACCAACGGCCTCATCGACCCGACCGAACTCGCGATCGACATGCAATCCGAACATGTACGGGCTGCCGCCCGCTACGTCGCAGGCGTTCCAGCGCCCAGCGTCATCGCCCTCAACGGCCTCGTCGCCACGGAGGCCATCAACCACTTCATGCTTGCCGTCACCGGCATGCACCACAACCCCGACGACACCACCTCCACGATCCACCTGCCGAGACGGCGCGAACGTGCAGACCAGATGCCACGTCGTGACAAGGACTGCCCGTGGTGCTCCCGACACGGGCACCTCGGGCGCGGTGACAGCTGACCAGGGTAGCGGCGATCTTGTCGATGGTGAGGATGCGCTGGCCAAGCGTCCAGCCGTGGCGATGCCGCCACCTCCAGCCCGGGTCGCGCATGGAATAGGATGCGTCGAGTGACGTTCGACTTCATCGAGAAGCGGCCCGCACCGGGTGACCAGGTGATCTGGTTTCCGTTCGCTGAAAACGACGACTTCAGCCCGAGCTGGTGGGACTACCGCTCGATCGACGGGGATAAGTCATACACCTTGCTGGAGGTCCGCCAGGGTGGAGTCGAGGTAGCACGGATCGAGCTCGATCCCGACGTCGTGATCGATCACTACCTAGGCAGCCCTGAACTCGGCAATACAGCACTCGAGATCGAACTGATCGAGGTTGCGGAGTCACAGCGACGTCGAGGTGCTGGAACCAAGATCATCCGTGCGTTGGCGTCCAGGCACTCCGAACGGCGACTGCTCGCCTTCAGCGAGGAAGCCGACGACTTCTGGACGTCGCTTGGATGGACGCGATACGACCACCCGGAGGGCCCGCAGTTCAACCGTCCCTTATTCATACAGGCGGCCGCAGGAGTCTGAGGTGCCTGTGATGGGCGCGGCGGCGAATCATCGGCACGAATTGAGCCGCCCCTGAACGAGCGGTCCGGACCTCGTTGCGGAGGGTCCGGGCCCGTTCTACATCCTCGCTGTGGTCAGGCATTGGCTGCCGCGTTGTTGTAGGCGGCGCGGGATGAGGCGATCAGTGACGCACCGAGTTCCGCCGCCTTCTGAGGGGTGAGCCGGATCGTCGTGCGGTCCCAGCAGCCCGACAGCAACGATGCGGCCAGGTTCCGGACCGTGCCGTGGTCCATCCCGTCGAGTTTGGTCAGGTCGGCGGTGCGCTGTTCCGGGTTGTCGATGGCCAGCGTCACCGATGGCGGCTCGTCGTACCCGTCGGGCGAGTTGAACGCCTCAAGGTCGACCGTCGCCATCTTGATGTCGTTGGCATCGTCGCTGTGCTGCCCGTACACGGCGGCCACGTGCCGGTTGTGCAGACGGACGCCGTCTTCGGTGCGGCAGTCCCCGGCGCACCACACCGGGCACTCCGGTTCGGCCGGCTTCGCGGTTGGAAGCAGGTAGCCGGTGTGCGACCACATGGCGAAGTCCACCACTGCGTCCACCGCCTGCTCCTTGGTGCAGTTCAACCGCGCGGCCTGCTCAGCGGCGCTCAGGCCCTGCTGGGTGAGTTGCTCGGCGACCGCGCCGCGGAGCACGCTGATCTTCTGTGCGGCCGTCAGGCCCTCGTCGTGAATCACCAGGTCGATCAGGGCTCGGTCGAGGCTTGGCCGGTCCGGCGTCGGTGCTGGACCGTCCAACGCCTGGGCGGCCCCGTTCGGCTGGCTGTCTTCATCGCGGGCCATGGCCACAACCCGGCCGACCGCCGTCCGCACCTGCTCGGCCTCGTCCAGTGTGAGGCGCAACACCGCCGTCGCGCCTTCGATCACAAACTTCACCACCGGCTCGACCGCGTCGGCGTGCTGCTCCAGGTCGACCTCCAGCCGCTGCGGCCGGTACGCCTGATCGACGAACGACTCGCCGGCAGTACTCACCGAGTTGTGGAGCGACAACAGCACCGGCGGCGAGTCGTCTGGCCAGTGGAGCCGATCATCGAGGTCGTCACCGTCCAGATGGGTCGCGATGCACCAGGACGGACACGCCCGCTTCAGCCAGTACGGCCGGTGGGTTTGACGGGCTAGCGTGGCCGCCTTCCTGATGGATGTAGCGAGGTAGCCGGCATCGGCCAGGCTGAGCGGACCCCGGGCAGACACGAATACCTCCGCCGGCGTGCTCTCCTCGGGCTGGTCAAGGTGCTCCACTGAGAAGATCTCCACCGATATCCCGCGGTCCTCGCCCTTGTGGGTCTCCATCACCGTCCGGGAGTGCCCCCGTGCCTGGTCGCCTGGGCTACCCAACTCCTCCCCGGCGTGGACCTTGACGCACCACGGCGGGCAACCACCGAGGTGTGCCGTTGTGGGCGAGCTCTCGATCTGGTTCGGCATATCAAGCATGTCAGGATCTTTACCCGCATTCTTCGCAGAAGGACGGACACCGTGTCCACCAAGCTGGCAGCGCGTCAACGGACCCGGCATTGTTCGACCGGGCCCACGTCGGTCCGAGGTCCGGACCTTGGAATGCGCGGGGTGGGTGGAGCTTCCCCGTCCTCCCGATCGGCGCTCATGCAATGCCGCTCGTTCTAGAGTCTCGGTCCAAAGGGATGCCGTGCAGTGACCGGCCGTATGTGGATTCCTTCGGCCCTCCACAGCTCAGCGTGCGGCGGTCTTGCGCCCTGGATGGTCCTCCAGGATCTGTCGAGCAAGGTGTACGGGCGCGGGTCGGGCTGTTCGCCCGTCCCAGGCCAGCGAGTGGCCACACAGGCGTGCGCTGAGCGCCGCGAGGTGTTGGCGTTCGAAGGTGCCGTGGTTGAGGAGGAGAAACTCGGTGCAGGTCATCGCGTGCCAGGGTGTGCGTAGCTCTCTTGCTTCCTTGAGGTCGAATCGGGTCTGGCGGTGGCCGGCTCTGACGCTGGATTGGAACGCCTTGTCGCTGCGCGATCGGTTGATCAGGTAGTAGGTGTCCTGGTGGGCACCGGGCAGGTGGTAGAGCAGCTCGGTGGCTGGGACTACACCGTCGTCTGAGTTGGCCCGGTTTCCGGTTGCCCTGACCGGCTGTGGCAGCTTGCCATCTGATGCCGTGTTGACCCTGACCAGTGAAATGCCGGCTGGGTTGATCATTCCAAGGTGGGGCAGCGTATCGAGTTGTCTATTCCCCAGGCTCTTGTTGGTGGTGCCGGACCACAGCGGGTACCGGTTGGAGCCGTCGACGTAGATGATCATTGGGATGTCGTCGTAGCGGGTGCGGAGCTGGTGCAGAGCCCGTTCTGCGTAGGCCCGCGCCAGGGCGGTGCGGGTGGCAGGGTTCGGGTCGTTGAACTGGCTCAGGTCGGCGGCGTGATGTGCCGCGATGGCTGTGGGCAGGTCGTTCCAGCCATGCGCATCGGGGTGGTAGCCGAGCATGTGCCAGGGTGTGTCGGTTCCGTCGCTGATGAGGGCGGAGAGGCTGATCATGCGGGTGGCTGGTTGGTTTTGTTCGCGGGTGTAGAGACCGACGATGACGCATGGCTGCGGCTGCAGGGGACGCGAGAAGACCCGGGTTGGTGTGGTGGCGGTGAGCCCTGCTGCCCGGAGGAGGTCTCGTACGGCGGCGTTCGCCGGGTGGTCGACGGCGTCGGGCTTGGGCGATGACGCTGGGTCGATGAACTGGCTGACGGTGCCGTGGGCGGCCAGGGCGCGGCGAAGCTGTGGCTTGGGGTCGTCGGCGGGTTTGGCTGCGGCGAGTTCTTTGTTGGTCTCGGCGAGTACGAGGTGCAAGGCGCCCGGGGTCTTGGTGGAGATGATCTGCTCGGCGAGGGCGCTCCGGGGATGGGCCGGGCCGGGAGTGATCAGCATGTCGGTTTTGGCGCTGTCGAGGGTAATGGTGAGTGCGCCGTCGAGGAAGGTGCTCTCCGCTGTTGTGAGGCTGTTGTCGGGGAGACCGAGTACTTCGGTGAGCGCTTGGGCGGACCGGTGGCGCTGAAGGTCGTCCTGGTAGACGACGCTGATGTGGATCGGCCGTGCTGCCGTGTTGACTGCCGAGGCGAGTTTGGCGTGGCGGTCGGGGTCGCCTGGGGCGTCGATGTTGCGTATGGGTGTGGTTTCCAGGACGAGCGACTCAGTGTTGAGTTTGGCAGTGGCGTACTCGAGTACGCAGTCGAGGAATCGGCGGCCGGGTCCGGAGCCGACGGGGTGCCTGTCGGGAGTGGTGGCGTGCCGGGCGCGGATGCGCGGGTGGGTTGCGAGGAGGTCATCTCTGGTGAAGCTGGCTGGTACGCCGCGGATACTGAATGAGTCGACGAGTTGGGGAAGGAGCCCGGTGATCACGTTTCGGTCGGTGGGGCGGTCGTAGCGGTGTTTGGCGGTGAGCAACATGCCGGTGTCGTCGGTGGCGATCCAGACGCTCTTGGCGTTGCCGGGAAAGCCGGTGGTGGCGCTGATGTGGGCGTCGAGGTTGAGCAGGATGCCGGGGTAACCGGGGACGGTGATGGGTTCGAGACTGAGGTAGTGGATGCCTTGTTCGGCCCGGGGGTGCGTGTCGGGAAGCGGGCGGTTGAAGGCAACCAGGTTGCCGTCGGTGTCGGGACGGAGGAGCAGGTCCGTACCGTCGGGGAGCTTGAGCGCGCCTCGGAGGAGTTCGATGGTGCGCCAGGTGGCGACGTCGAAGACCCAGTTCGGGATGTCGGCGTGTGTCGCCGTGTCCGCCTGGAGGTACTTGGCGATGTGAATCGTGCGTGGCTTGGTACGGCGTAGCAGGGGGGCGAGGAGGTCTTCGAATGGTGCGTTGTGCCGGGCCGCGAGGTCTCGTTCGAAGGCGGCGAAGAGCCGGCTGATGATGGCGGTGTCGATCTTCTTGCGCATCAGGAGCAGCGTGCCGGGGCCGTCGGGGTCCTTGCAGATGGCGGCGTAGTCGCTGGACACGTAGCGCAGGCCGAGGCTCAGGTCCCTGTACGGCAGGTTCTTCGGGTGGCGGGTGTATCGGCGGTTCAGGTCCTGCCAGGTGTCGTTGACCTCGCTGCTAAGGGTGTAGCCGTAGATCTTCTCCGCCATCGCTTCGGTGTAGGGAAAGGCCAGGGTGCGCATCAGGGGTTCCTGTCGTTGATGCCGGCGAACGTGAAGAACGCGTCGATGGTGGTGCCGTAGATGGAGCGGACCTGGTCTAGTTCGTTGTCGTGGAGCCATCGCTGGTGGAGGTTGCGGATGAGGGAGGCGAAGTCGCTGCCCGGTGCGGCGCCTCCTCGGTGGAAGGCGTTGTCGACCAGGTGAAGAGTCGTGTTGGTGCCGCCACGGCGGGCGCGCCCGGCGAGTTGGATTAGGTCAGCCAGGACGTCGGCGAAGATCGCGGTTCGCACGTCGGCGGGCAGGCGCCCGAAGGCGGGGTTGGACCTGTTGATGAGCTCCAGGTGTCTGGCGGCGATGCTGTGGCGTTCGTCGAGTTCCTTGCGCGGGTCCTCGCCCGGGTGCCGGTTACGGCGGGCGTGGGCGCCGGTGTGGGCAACCAGTGCGGATGGTTCGTCGATGAGCTTGATGGGCCGGACGCATACCCAGATGGAGTCGAGCGCGGACCGGTGGCCGACGACGATGTTGAGCCCGCGGGCAACCCGTGCGAAAGGTGAGATCAGCACGTCCCTGCCCGTGGCCGGAAAGGTCCGCAGCCGGCTGGCGGGGATGGCGAGTACGTCGTCGGGGATTTGCAGGCCGCGACGGTCACCGGCGGGGACGGCGACCGCGATGCGGGTGCGGTGGGCACCCCCGGCGATCAGGCCGCGGCAGAGGGCGAGCATCTGGTCGTAGGAGTTCGTGACGAGCAGGACCCGGGCACGGGCGCGGCGTTCGGCATCCCGGTGGTCGTGCAGGTCCCGCAGCCTCTGTTCGAGGATCTGGTCCCAGAGGCCGGATCCGATGGCTTCGAGTAGTTGGGCCTTGCGGTTGCGGGCTGCTCCGGAGATGACGAACCCGCGGTTGGTCGTGTGGTCGTTGACGGACGCGTTGCTGACGGTCAGCCTGCCAGTGCCGGTATCCGCGTTGTCGGGGTAGTAGCAGGCGACGTCGGCATGGACGTGGTTGGTGGGGGAACCGGGTAGGTAGGCGGTCGCGGAGAGCCCGACGATGACTCTGGGCGCGCCTGTGAGCGCGGGAGCCGTGGTGATTCCGAGGTCTGAGGTGTAGGCGTGCGGGTCGCTGGAGAGGATCTCTGCGGTGAACTGTCGGTCGGAGCGGCTCTCTGGGTCGCCGGTGATGGCGAATCCGAAGACAGCTCGGCCGATCGGTCCTTCGGGTGTTGCCTGCCAGGAGGGAGCTCGGTCCAGCGCGGCTTCGACGTCGTCGGCGAGCCGCATGCCGCTGTCGCGCATCAGTGGCAGTAGGGCTTCCAGCTCGGCGAGCCCTTGCTGGAGTTCGCCGAGGAACGCCCTGCGTAGGAGAAGGTGGGCGGTCTGGAGTTGCCACGCCGTAACGGAAGGGTCTGCTGGAGCGTCGTCCTTCCCGGTTTGACGGCCGCAGTCCGTTTCGTCCAGTTCGACGTCGGCGTCCGGTTCGCCCTCGGCGGCGGTGGGCGCGGTGATTGTTTGGATCGCGCTGACGATGCCTTGGCTTCTTTTGTGGATCAGGTCGGATTCCGGTTCGTCGGCGATGACGAGGCGCAGTTCCTTGCGTAGGTCTGTCCAGCCGGTGGGTAGCGCGTCAGGGTCGGGTTCGTTCTGGGTGAACAGGGATTTGAATCTGTCGAGTTGGTCGTCGCTGGGACGGTCTTCGAGTTCGTTGAGGCCGAAGAGGCGGCAGGCGAGGAGGTTGTCCCATCGGCGGGGCAGGTGGAGCCTGGCCTGTTTGGGGCCGAGTGGGTCCTGCGGGTCGATGAACCCGTTGACGACGGCGGCCAGGTAGCGCTCGGAGAGGAACTCGACCCTGTGGATGGCCCGCTGGAAGGCGAGTTCGAGTTCGCCCGGGACGTTGTCGGATTCGACCTGTTCCTTACGCTGGTCGTCGAGCTTTTCCAGGAGCAGCTTCTGCGTGTCACGACGGGCCAGGACGAGGGTACGGCCGGATTGTGCGACCGCATGGCCCTGGAAGGCGTCGACCTCGTCGACAAGGACGATGTCGGCACGCCGCAGCAGCAGCTCCTGCGCGCTCATCCGTCCGTGGAGCGTGCCGTTCGCGGTGACAGGGAACGGCACCGAGCCCTGCTGGAAGTAGGCGTGGTTGGTGACGATGATCTTGGCTGGGCCGGCGGCTTGCCGCCATGGCGCCCACTTCTCGCAGGCTCCGATCAGAGGGCATCGGTGGCGGCCTTCCACGCCGGGCTCGTGGAGATCTGTGCAGGGTTCCTGGCCGGGCTGCCATGCGGCGCCTTCTTCGTCGCTTAGCATGCAGGAGTAGCCGAGCTCCTGCCAGGTCCACCTGGCACCGGCCGGATCCTCCGGTGCGTCGTTGGTGCGCCGGACGGCCACCTCGATGAGCCGTCGGTGGGACATGAGTGCGACAACGGGGATGTCGAGGCTCAGCACCGCGAGGTCACTGCGGATGGCCGCGACAAGCTCCAGCGTGCTCTCGACATCAGGGGTGAGCAGGACAACGGTGCGACGGCCTCCTCTGTGGCTGGCGAGGTGGGTGGCGGCGACGCGCATCCAGACGCTCTTGCCGGAGCCAGTGGGAGCGATCATGAGCTGGAGGGGCCCTGCCGCGAGCTTCAGCCGTTTGACGGGTTGGCCCTGTGGCGTCCGCAGCTTCCGCGAGAATCCGTCCAGGACCTCCGCCAGGCTGAAGGTGTCGTCAGCTCGCTTCTTGTCTATCAGTTCGGCGGTGGCGCGCATGTCCGCGAGGTCCGCCACCACCTCGGCTGGTGCGGTGGCGTCCAGAATCGGGACAGGCGGGTAGGACATCGGTGCCCGCGGAATGAGGTAGGTGTTGCGCCGGAACTCGTCGCGGCTGGGGCCGGCAAGGAAGACCGACGAGCTGTAGCGCCTGTCAGCCAGCGCCTCTGGGGGGACGCGCAGCGGGGATGAGGCATCCTCCAGCTCCTTCAACGCGGCTGTGATCAGATCACCGACCGGCACACCGTCGATCACCTGCAAGAAGTCTCCAGCCTCAAGGTAGCGGGGCGACCGGTTGTTGCGCAGGTGCTCGTTGAGGCTGACGCGCAGGCCTCCTTCTGTGGCCAGGCGGCGAGGGCGCAGATGGATGAGGCGGTCGATCGCATGTCGTTGCGTGGCGGTGAGGCCGTCGCGCCAGAGGCTCCACATCCCGAGCTGGCCGGAGAGGAGGAACCGCGCGTCGCGGGGGTCCACCGCGGGCGCGCCTTCCCAGGTCTCGGCGGGGAAGAGCTGTTCGGCCAGGCCGAGCGCTAGACGCAGCGACGGTCCGATTAGGAAGCGGTTGGCGGTTCTGTTAAAACGCGAACGGTTGCTCATCCGGCTGCGGCCCTCTTCACCTCAGTGAGGAATCGGTGAGATGTTGTGGCGAACCGGCGCCGTGATCCGGTGGCAAGGCGCAGCCGTTCGTTGAGGATCGCCACATGGCCCGCCCGGTAGTCGGGGATGACGATCAACAGGTCAGATTCGCCGATGCTGCCCCGACGCAGCAGTTCGTTGGCCAGACGCGCGGGGTCGGTGTAGTCCTTGACATCGACCCGCCAGGGCCGCCGTCGTCCTGGTGCCGTCACTTCCAGGTCGTACCGGTCGACGTGCGGCCACAGTCTCGCGGTGACGCCCGGCATCATCTCGAGTTCGCGGTGCAGGCGGACCTCCTCACAACCGGGGATGGTCGAGTACCGCCAGGCCGGCAGGGCGAGGCACACCTGTCCCGTGACCCGAACCGCAGTGGTGACCTGTGGTCCGCCCAACTGCGCGGCACGCTCGACGTTCCACGCGCCGGCCACCGGTGCACGACCCTTGGCCGCCTTCACCGTGATCGAACCGCCGAGGGCCTTCGTGTGCGGCGGGTAGGCACAGGCAAGCCGACCGATTTGGTACCGCATCGGGTACCGGCACACAGGGCACCCGAACCAGTAGTGCTCCCCTTCATGCGCCACCCACGCCCACGCGGGGATCTCCTCGACCAGGCCCTCGCGGGGTAGCCCTGCGGCCTTGATCGCGTCGATCACCTCCGACATCTCCCCCGCCGCATGTTCAATGACGGTCCGTCGCGCCCGCCGGTACCCCTCCTCCGTGCCCGTCGCCAGCATCTGTCCGTAGAGCCAGCTCTGCACCTTCTCCGCGCTCAGGCGCGGCATCGACCAGCCGACGACATCGGAGGCCGTTATCGACGGTGCGAGGTTCTCCATCAGCAGGTCAGCGGCAGCAGCACTCAGCTGTCCATCCTTCACTAACAAGACCTCGTCGCACGCTTCCCTCAGTGCGGCCGGCAGAAGCCCGGACAGGGGACCGGTCAACAGGTCGGTGAAGGCCACCAGGGGCAGCAGAGGTTCACCATGCGTCAAGTGCGCCAGCGCGACCCGCCCGTGCAGTTCAGCCACCTGCTGCCAGCGCTCGCCGGGCGGTCCCGGCGACGTCCAGATACTGGCGGCCTGCGTCACCGTGGTCACGAGTGTGTCCCGGCCGAATCTGGTGAGATCCGCCGTCATGCGTCCCCTTCCTCCCCGGCCGCTCATCCTGGGCGACCCGCAACACCGCTACCGGACACCGTGTGCGGCTTGATCGACGCTCGTCGCGATCGCAGCGCATGGCAGATCACGCCACACCGAAGGCGGCGTGATCTGGGATAACGCACTCAGCGTCACCAAAGTGACGTCATCGCGCCCAAAACTAAAGCACAGATGCTAGCCTTCTGCACGCAGGTAAAGCATGAGGGGAAAATCGTGTCGAAGAAGATCCGGCCGGCAGCGTGGGCGGCGTCCCTGTTCGGCCGCGACGTGGCAGCCACGCTGATGGAGGCCATACCGTCGGCCATTCAGGCCGCCGTCGGACGGCAGATGGACGGCCACCAAGCGGTCCGCCTGACGTCGCGCCACGCCTTCGGCGGAGGCTGGCCGGCGCGGTACGAGGAACTGGTCAACCACCTCGGTGAGGTCCCCGACGCCCAGACGGTGCGCCCGCTCGGCAAGAGCTACCGCATCGTCGTCATCAACAACGTCGCCGTGCTGCCGGTGGAGTACGCGAAGGACCTCGCGACCGCCTACGACAGCCCTCGCGCTCTGAAGAAGATCAACAAGACGACCCTAGAGCTGGCGCGGCTCTTCGGCCCCAAACCCGATCATGAACAGCCGGCCTTCGAAGGTATGGAGTCCGAGTCGGACGACCACGCCACCGACCTCCTGCGAGGGCTGGAACCAGACGGTATCGTGATCATCTACTACGCCGCGCACGAGCGGCACGGGCTGCTCAACATCGGATGGGGCCAGATCAGCGTGAGCCAGACAGGCACAGCGAGCTGGGTATCCGCACAACCCCTCCTCGTCCCGTCCGCAGAACCGATCCCAGGACTTCGCCTGGTAACCCAGCCGTCGGCCTCGACCGCATCGCCGCGATTCGACCAGGCGGAGCTCGCCAGCCCGACACTGCGCGCCCGTACCGCCGCTGAGCAGGCCACCGTTAGCCCCGTAGCCGACCATAGCGACCACCAACAGCGAAGCGATGCCCAGAACTGACGAGCCTGATGACCTGTTCTCTGCCGGCGGCCTTCCCGTGGAGTCGCCCTCGGGGTCAGCCAGTGCTGTCGCCAGGCAGTTCGACTCGGCACGTCTGACACAAGCTCGCCAGCTCGCCGGGCTGACCAAGAAGGAGCTCTCCGACCGGGTCGGGGTCAGCGCTGCGGCTATCGGCCAGTACGAATCAGGGGCGCGGCCACGACCCGAGGTTTTGATCGCCCTCGCCGAACACCTCGGCTACCCCGTCGGCTTCTTCCAGGTCGGGCGCCCTTACGCCCGCCTGGACTCCTCGGCAGCGCACTTCCGCCATCTCCGTGAGACACGCTCATACCAGCGCGCCAAGGCCGTCTCCTTCACCGAGCAGGTCTGGGAACTCATCTACGCCCTCGAACGGCGCGTCTTCCTGCCCCACGTAGACCTTCCTGGGTTCGCCGGCGGCGAGATTCATCCCGGCGCAAGCCTTCCCACCGAGCCAGTCCAAGCCGCCCAGGCTCTTCGTCAGCACTGGAATCTCGGCACCGCGCCTATTCCGCACCTCGTGCGCACCCTTGAGGTCCACGGCATCGTTGTCGTCCATGCGCCAGCCGACGGCGACTTCCGTACAGTGGACGCCTTCTCGACCTCCCGGCTACCGCGGCCGTTCATTGTCATCAGTCGCGACCGATCGCGTGACGTCTACCGGCAGCGCTTCACCGCCGCGCACGAACTCGCCCACCTCGTGCTCCACGCCGACGCCCTTCCCGGTGACTCCAGACATGAACGGGACGCCGACGCCTTCGCCGCAGAATTCCTCACTCCGCGCGATAGCATTACCCCACTTCTACCCGCGAGAGTGAACTTTGCGGCGTTCGCTGAGCTCCAGCGCACATGGGGTACGTCGATCCAGAGCCTGATCTACCGCTGCCGAGAAGTAGGTCTTTACACCGACACCACTGCGACCCGCGCCTACCAACGCCTCAATCAGTCCAAGCCGGCCCTCGAACCCATCGATGGCTTCCCCGGCGAACAGCCGACAATCCTAAGAAAAGCCTTCGAACTGGCCTCTGACCACGGGCTAACCATCAACGCACTGGCGCAGGAACTCCACTGGCCACCGGAACGCATCCGACAGCTACTTGGTGCTGTCACTGACCGACCAATACTCAACCTCATAGCCGGCGGCAAGACGGCGGGGCCCATGCCACCAATGACCGATCGCATTCGCCATCTGAAGGCAGTCGATGCGGACACAACCTAGTGACCTCGACCGGACGACTTCCCGTGCAGGCCAGCATCGACTCGGGTAGTCCACCGTGTTCGCCGAACGATCTGAGCGAGGTGGTCATTGCCCGCTGACGCGGCTCAACGTGCCCACTAATCCGCCTGCAATAGCGCCTCTGTAGTCCCCGCCGGCCCTAACGAGGAACGAGCATCGGTCGGCCCAGCCCGGGCAAACTGTGAGTCACGTTTGACGCACGATCATTCCTGCGGTCGGGCCAGAGAGCCTGCGACGAATGCACCGCCGTAGGCGGCGAGGATACGCTCAACCAGCCGGACAAGCCGTCGCCGTCGACCTCATCAACCAGACCATGATGGACGGGCAGGCTGCTCGCGGCCTCCTTGCCCATTCCGGCTGTCTAACCACCGCCACTAGGCGGCAATTACACGACCTCACCCGCATCAACAGAAGGCTGCATCCTGGGCAGCAGGGACCTACGTCCGGGGATCTGTAAACTGCCCTAGACGGCGTCGAGGCCGTCATCTATGGATCAATCCCCATTCGCAATCGTCGCTTCCTCCTGCCCAGCCCCGGCCGAAACCGCGTCCACTCCGGACAGAGTACTCGGACTGGCCAGGGCTGCGGCACTCCCCTGCCCGTGGAATTTGCACCGCATTCCCTCAACGGATGATTGCGACGAAAGGGGGTCTCCTGCGGAGCGTCTCAACGTACTCGGGCCGACCCAACGGGCATGTTGTAACGGCAGGCCCCTCCTGTGCGCTGATCGGGCGAGGCCCGAAGCATCTCGGGAACGGGCGTTCGGACCAGCAACACCGTGCCCTTGACCGATGTCAGGTCGATCGGGCCTGGCCATAGCGGCAAACTTGAACTGGAGGCACAGTTGGCCATTGATCTGGCATTCGAGACGCAGGAGCGGGAGGTACTGGCAGGCGTTGCCGACGGCATCGTCGCGGCGGCAGCAGGACGGGCACTGCGCGTGGCGGTGGTGTGTTCCCCGGCATACCTGACCTTCGCAGGGCAACTAACCAGAGCCCTGCACGCCCGCGGCCGCGCCTGCCGTTGCATCACACCGACGCCAAACAGCTCACCGCCTGACCACCTCGCGACAGGCATGACGCCGGTCGACCCGGCCATAGCCGTGATCGTCGGTGGACCTACCTCCACGGATGACGCGGTGTACCGCGTCAGCGTGCGCCTCATCGAGAACCGCTTGGAAACCCCACCCTCCAGGTCCGGTGACCCGGCGGAGGGCAGCCGCAGAAAGAGCGCCTCAGCCACAGACATTTTGCTCGACTACGGCGACCCCAACGGGCCGGTCGTTCGGCACTTCATCACCGACGAGCAGTTCTTCGTCGCGACAGACCGCGCCGCCGATGACGCCACCAACGGGGACCAGACTGTAAACCCGTCGTCGAGCAGCAATTGAACAGCTCTGCTTGCTTCATTGACGGGTGCGGCACCGCAACAGGGGCAGCGGAGCTTGAAGGGGCCATTGCCTGCCAGAAGGCAGTGCGAGAAGGCCAAGCCGCTGCTTACGCCCTGCTTGTGCGGGATCGGGCTAGAGGCTTTCTCCAGCGCCCAGCAGGAGCTCGTTGAAACATTGGGTAGCCAAGCAGTTACCGTCCGAGGCGATTCACCGTAAAGCGTCTATGTAATGTGGATGGTCCGCTCATCGCCTATAGAAATGAAAGGCCAAGCGGCCTTCACGCCTGGGTGGCTCTCCGCCCCCTCCTCCCCCAACCCTCCGGAGGGCCGCCCGGGCTCTGACACCGATTTACGCGGAGGCAGCATGACGAGGTCCCGAGCGCAGCATCCACCAGCGAAGTGGCCTCTACTGAACTCCCGGGCGGTGTCCACCCGACCGCCAGGAACGAACCTGTCCCACCCGCCGCCCGTCACGACATGGCACACCGACCAGTGGCGGCCCTACGCGCTGCTCGAGGGAATCACCCTCCTCACCAGCGCCCTCGCACTGTTGGTCGTCGCCCTCAGCATGTAAGAGACCCCGCCCAGGCCGCAAACCAGCCCAGCCACTCAACCCTCCGATGCCGTACTGGGGCAACCACGATGAATGACGTACCCCGCCCGGTTCGCCAGGCACCACCGAAGACGCCGCAACAGCAGCAAACTGTGGCGTGCCGGCACTGTGGGCAACCCCTGTTCCAGGAGTCGCTGTGGGGATGGATGCACGAAGGTGACCGCTACCTGTGCCAGGACCCCACTACGGGTACGCCCCTCTGCCTACCCGCTACACCCGCCTGACCCTCCGACAGCCCGCCAGACCAACCCGTACCGCGACGGCAGGATCCTGGGGTTGCGGCTGCCTTGGGCGACGGAAAGGCATGATGCGCACCTGGTGATGCCCAAGCCGGTCCAACGGACCACACCCAGGTAAAACACGGAAATCTACGCAGTCCCGGATCTGGCCGGGCAGGTGCGGCGGGGCGGGACTGGGGCACTGCGGTTGGTAGCCGGTCGGGCAGGCCAGGCAAACTTGACGCCTATGTCGCCGTTCACTGCCAGCCTTCGGTTGCACGACCGGTACGTCCTGCGCGAGCGCATCGGCCTCGGCGGAATGTCCGAGGTGTGGCACGCCGACGACGACGTGCTCGTGCGCCCGGTCGCTGTGAAGGCGCTCGCCGGGGAGCTGGCGGCCGACCCGCAGCTGCGGGCCACCATCCAGCGCGAGGCCCGCGCCGCCGCGCGGCTCGCCCACCCGCACGTCACCCAGGTGTACGACTACGGCGAGGCGACTCTGGCGGGTGGCACGGTGATGCCGTACTTGGTGATGGAGCTGGTGCAGGGGCGCAACCTCGCCGACCGGCTCACCGCCGGGCCGCTCGCCTGGCCCGATGCGGTGCGGATGGCCCGTGAGGTCGCCGCCGCGCTCGCCGCCGCCCACCGCATCGGCGTCGTGCACCACGACATCAAGCCCGGCAACGTCATGCTCACCGAGACCGGCGCCAAGGTGCTCGACTTCGGCATCGCCGCGCTCGCCGGGCCGCACCACCCGCGCGCCGGGCAGACCGGAGAGCTGCTGATGGGCACACCCGCCTACTTCGCCCCGGAACGGATGCGGCCCGGGCCACCGAACCCGGCCAGCGACGTCTACGCCCTCGGGGCGCTGCTCTACCGCACCCTCACCGGTCGGGCCCCGCTGCCCGTGCAAACCTGGGAAGACGCGATCCAGGTGCACGCCCGGCACACCCCAGTACCACCGCTGCGGATCCCCGGACTGCCCGCCGACATCGCCGAGCTGACCCTGGCCTGCCTCGCCGCCGATCCGGCCCGCCGCCCCACCGCGGCGCAGCTGGCCAACCGGTTCAGCGCCGGCCAGCCGGCCAACCCGCCCACCGCCATCCTGCCCACCCTGCCGACCGGACGCGCGACCGCCCACGTGACGGCACCCGCTCACCCGCCGACTCTCATCGACCGCTCCCCGGTAGCACGGCCGGTGCGCCCCGCATCGCCGGGCCGTCCGCCGAATCAGTCGAAGCGGCTGGTTACGGTGCTCGTCGCGGCCGGCGGCGCCCTCGTCATCGGGCTGGCCGGGATGCTCGCCCTCGGCGACGAACCCGACAGTCGGCCCGTCGGAGGGCCGGTCGTCGTCACACCCGTCGAGCAGCCGGCGTCGGACGCGCCGGGCGCGTCGCCGGATTCGGATAGCGCCCGGCCAACGACCGGCAAGCTCACCCCCGTCAGTCTGCGGCAGTTGGCCGCGCAGCTGGCGGCGGTGATCGACAACGCGGAAAGCCGCAACGAGATCGACCCAGAGACGGCCGACGAGCTGCGCGGCAAGCTCGCCGGCCTCCACCGAGGCAAGCCCAAGGACCGGACCAAACGAATCCGCGAATTCAGCGAGCAAGTCGCCGAGGCGGCCGACCGGGGCCGGATCAGCGCCGACACCGTCACCCGCCTGCAGGACCTACTCGCTGGATACTCGCAGGAGCGCGGCAAGGAAGACGACGACTGACAACGCAGTCGCGGGCCGATGCGGCCGGTTGTCCGAGGCAGGCGAGGGCCGCTGTCCGGGGACAGGTACCGACACCTCGACGACTCCTAGCGATGACCTATCCGCGTCGTCGAGGGCCAGCCCGGTACGGGTGGAAGGTCCGTCAGTCGCTGGTGGAGGAAAGGGCGTCGAGTACGCCGGTGATACCCAGGACTCGACGGGCGGTCCTGCTGGGACTGGTGACGACGAGTTGTCTCCCGGCTGCCGTCGCGGTGTTCCGGGCGGTGATCAGTGCGCCGATGACCGTCGAGTCAAGGAACTGGACCGCTGCCATGTCGACGTCAACCCGATGCGCCGTGGTGATCGTGTGACTGAGCAGGTCCAGGAGATGACCCGCTCCGTTGACGTCGATTTCACCAGAGAGCAGGACGACCCTGCGGTCCGGCTCGACGCGAACCTGATGCCGCCAGCTTGGCTGGAGGTCCGTCACTCGCTGCCCTCCCCAGTGCTGCTAAAGCCGTCATTCCGTGGTGCAGACGATAACGCGCTGATGTCGGGGTCGGCCGATGGTTGCAAGCATACGGCGACTGTGGCGATCACCCCGTCGGGTCGGCGGGTGAGAATGAGCCCGTCCGTCAACTGGTGGGCCAGCCACAACCCGCGGCCACCGGCGACATCGACCGCCGGTAGCCGCACAGGCAGGTTGTCAGCCGCTGCACCGTGGTCGGTGATCTCGCAGATCAGGACGTCTTGCTCACGGCGTAGGTCAACGCGTCCGTGGCCGCCGCCGTGTCGGACGGCGTTGGTGACCAGTTCATGCACCGCGAGCACGAAGTCGAGACCGGGATCGCCCACCAGACCCGCAGCAAAGACCTTCGCCTGGAGAGCGTGTCGGAGCGCGGTGACCGTCTCGCCGCTGAAGTGCTGTGACATCAGCGGCGTGACACCGCCAAGGCGTGCCCGTGCCGACTCAAACCGGTCGGCCTGCCCCGGGTCGTCACTCATGGTGGCAGGCTACCTATCCCTGAAAGTTGCGCGCCCCTTGTTCCCCGACAAGCATCTGCAGGTCAAGGCATCTGCCCGGTTGTCTTCGCCCACCTGCGAGAACTTGTGTTGGTTGCTGCCTCGCATCACTCCGGTGGCCGCGACCCATTGCGCATTAGGTGACGTTGACCTCATCACCCCGAGCAGCCTCGTCGTCTCGACGCGAGCCACGCCTTCGCATGGCCGTCACCATCTGCGCTGGTGGCACATGCGCGCTGCCCTCCGGCACCGCCCGCATGATGAGGCTGACCCGCTCTGCTCTGCTGCTGGGCAGGGGCCGAAGGGCCACTACGAACATCCCCTTTGTCTCGGGACCAGTGCCTGCTCCGGGCTTTCGATCGGCTGCATGTAACGGCATCGGGACAGCCGTCGCCATGTAGTTAATGGGAACTTGCGAGCACGGCCTCCCAGCCCGGATGAACCCGGCCCTTCGGGATCCGCCGCTCGGCCGCCTGAGCAGGTTGCTGCGATCACCGATGGGAGTGTCATCTTCGTAACCCTCAAACCCCACCGCCCCAACGTTCCGTCTCGCAGTCGCGGCGACAACTCGTGCTGTTCCTGACCGGCCAGGCCAGGCCAGGCCAGGCCGTGCGAGTGTTGTCCGGCACCGCCGCCTAGCCGGGATTCGGCACCGATTGGCCGCCATCGCCTCTGAAGAGGGGCTACACAAGCCAGAGCCAGACCGCACACACGACGGGCGGGGACAAGGCGCTACCGCAACGACACCACCTTGGTCGACTTTGAGGGTCCAACCGAATGACCACGCACAACACAGACGTTTATCACCCCCAGACAACGCGCCCAGTCGCTCTGGCCCAAGCGCTGGCAGCCGGTGTGCCCGTCAGTGACGGCAACGTTGAACGGGAACCGAAATCTCGGCTCACCCCGTCCACGTGCCAGTCCCTTCGCCTGCCGTCTGCTCGATCTCGGCTGAGCCCAAGGACCGTTTCTCGCCAGCGTCCTCGGGTACCGCAGCATCAGATGAACAAGCAACGGCGCGCGGGAGGTGACCAACGTGCTGCTGCGGCTGTCGCTAGATCTGCCTCGTGACGCGGCGACCGTCGCGATGGCCCGCCGTGCACTCGACGGCGCCTTGGCCGGTGTCGGAGTCGAGAACGACTGCCGGACCGACATCCAACTGGCGCTCACCGAAGCGTGCGGCAACGTCGTCGCCCACGCCGTGGCCGCAGTCGACTACACCGTTGACGTCACCGTCAACGACGACCAATGCACAATCGAGGTCTCCGACCGAGGTGAAGGCTTCGTACTTTCGCGGTCACAGATGCCCGACCCATCGGCCACCTCCGGACGGGGCCTGCACATCGTCGCCGCGCTCGTTGACCACCTCGACGTCGTCTCCATCGCCGGGACGGGCACGCGGCTGCGCTTCACCAAGCGGCTGACCTGGACCGCATCCAGCCGGCCCGCGCGCCCGAAAGATCCGCATTGATGCCAGCATGTGTGACATCGGCCGCCCTCCCTGAGCAGCAGCTTCCGGCCCGGCCGCCGATCCACCGCTGCCTCAGCTGCCTGAACCGGCAGAGTGTGGACTGGCGGCTCTGACCCAACTCTCAGCGCCAGTGCAGGCCGACATCCAGGCTAGGGGCGCGCCCCGTGCTGGATGGCAAGTGCCGTAGCGCGGACGTATAGGGTGCGCTCTCCTTCCCTAGAGAAGTTGACGTTGGAGACGGTGCATCAGCAGATGAAGTGCTGTGCGGCAAGGGGTTGCTGAAAGCACTCACCGCGATGCTCGCCGCCGTACGCGAACCCGCTCCCGAGCAACGTAAGGCGTCGCGGGGGACGCACAACTTGAACCAGTTCGGTCGGCAGGGCGTGGATCCGTACGACGACGTCGACGGTGAGGCCGCAAGCTCTGCGTCAAGCCCTCTACAGCCGGACCGGCGCCCACTGTCACCGCGCCTGGTGCTAAGCGAGCCTTCCCGGCATCAGCACCAGGCTCCACGGCCGTAACGATTCGCTGCCTGTCAACGCCGATATGACGGAGGCGCGGGCGACGCGACAGGAGCAGGCGCTCCCCTACCTCGGGGGGTGGTCTCGCTCCTGCCGCGACCAGACGCGGCGCACCAGGCAGTCATGACCACATCGGGCGTCACGGCGGTAAAGCATGGAGCCCACCAACGACCTGAACGGGGACTAAGTTGATTAATATGCGGGTTGCCGCCCTCGTCGCGTGCTCTGCACTGTTCCTCGCCGGATGCGGTGAGGCCGACAAAGTCGAGCAGGGTTCCTCGACGGGTGGGACTAGCACGCCGGCAGCAGGGGCCGACGAGAAGCCAGCTGGCTCGCTCTTGAAGACCGGCTTCGGCCAGAGGGACGCTTATGTGTCGCTCATTGCCATCGTGCAGAACACCTCCGACAAGGTGGGGCAGACCGTGACGGTCCAGTTCAATGTCAAGGACGCCAACGGCGAGCTGCTCGCGAGCGAGTCGCAGGTCGAATTCTTCTCTCGCGTCGGACAGGAGTTTCCGGTTCAGACGCAAGTGGAGGCACCCAAGGGCAAGAAGGCCGCCAAGGTCGAGGCAACCCTACTCATCGAGGACAAGGGCAACTTTCCCTCCGAGCCTTTCCCCGAAATCAAGACTGGCCCCGTCACCGTGGCGAAATCGGAGTACGGCAACGAATTCACGGCCAAGGTCGAAGTAACCAACCCGAAGACGGAGCCGCTCAAGAGCCCAAGGGTGGACATCGTCTGCTACGACGCCAGCAAGAAAATCAACGGTGGTGGCTTCATTTTCCCCGAGCTGATCCCGCCCTCGGGCGAGGCTGTTGCCGAGGTAGACCTGCTCACGACCGGCAAGCCGACTTCCTGCGTCGCGTATGCGTCGCCGAGCGCCCTCGAGACCTGACGACACGAGCAACGCCGGCCTCGACTTCGATGGTCGGGCAAGGCTTGGCGGATCGCCGGGCCTGCTCGGGGGCTCGGGCCCTGCCCGGCTCGGGCGTTCTGCTGATCGCCCCTCGACCGCGTGTGGCGAGAAGGTCGTCTCCAACGGCAGGGTCGAGGCTTCCGGCGGCGAGTGCCGTACAAGTTTCATGTAACAGCCCCGAGAGTTCGGTCGCCTGTCGTTTGTAGAGGGCAGAAGTCGTTCAGCGCGACCAGCGGCTGCAGGTGGAGACCGCCCGTCGCGAGCTGCTACGTCAACAGCTCGCGCGTGATGGGTTCGTTGAAGCCTCTCACCACCGGTCTTGAAGGACTGGGGCACAGGTCGCCGGCGAGGAGAATCGGATGGAATCGCAACACGTCAAGGCACTTATCATGTGTAAGCGTGCTGGGACACTCTTGAAGTATTGCCTTGCCACATCAGCGGAGGTACCGGTCGGGTTGCGCTGCCAGCCGAGCGATCCTGTGAAGATCGACACCGCGTTACCAGCTCTGTGTCGGTCGTGCCGTCTCCTCGCGGTGAATCCGCAGCAGCTGCAGGCGCAGGTAATGCGGCAGGTTTCAGAGGGCTGGGCTGAACACGAGCGGGTCGGGGCGGTGGTGGTCGGTTGCTGAAGGCATCGTCGGGTCCCCTCGGCACTCGCCCGCAGGCCGGTAAGCAACTCCCCGAGCAGTTCCACTGACGGCGGACAAAAGAACGATATCGGGCGCCTTCGACAGGCTGACCCTTCGCGCCGGCTACCGAGCAGCACCCGGAGCGCACCCCACGGTAGGTCCGGGTCATCGGGGGACGCGCTGATCCCGGTCTCCTCGGCCTTGCGCCTACGCGCGGCCGTCACCGACGACCACCAGCTCAACGAACTCGTTTCCCGCGGCAGAGGGAGCGTCATGCCGGCGGCGAAGACGGGCAGGACTGTGCCGCCGTAGAGGGCGTTGCCGTCGACTATGATGATCGTCAACAGCTACGGCAAGACTTGGCGCGCCGGGACCTCAACCGAATCCTGACTTCCGCCGGGTGGTGCCGAGCCAGCAGCGGTGCGGACTCGTTCACCCCGTAGCACGCGCACCGCGCGGGCGAGCAGCTCCTGCAGCAGCAGTCCCCGGTGAACGTCGAGGGGTGTGGCGTTCCCGTGCGTACCGCAGCGGCATATTCGGTCCGCAGGACCGGCCAGCACTCGACTGATGGTCAAGGTGTTGGCCGCGCAGCCCTAGGCCTGCGATATCACTCGCTGGTCTGTCGGGAGAGGTTCATCGATTCGGTGGCATCGCGACCCCCGACCGGGCAGCGCGCCCGCTTCTGTCAAGATCGATCGGCGCGCCGGATACATCCCTTTGTGGCAGGTTGGAGCCCGCACGGCAGTCGCGGATCGCTCGGTCCATGAAGGATAGGCATCCCGCTCTCGCTATTCTGCGGCATCTCCAACCCCGGCTTCTATCGGTTGTCCTTCTGTCGGCTTCCTATCGTGCAGAGGTGGCGCTGTGCGGGCGTTCTGGATTTCCTGAAGAGCATCAGCAATCCTCATAAGCAGCGGGTACACCACGAGCAGCGCCATGGTCGCGACGATGGTCACGCTGACGAAAATCTCGCTAACCGCCCCCAGCGCGTGCCCCTGAAGTCGGTATACAGCAAGGGCCTCCGCAGGCACGCAAGCGAACATGACCATCGTCCAGAGGCCTGAAGCGGCACCCGCGATGAAACCACTCCGACCAGTCTTCCACCCGTCGAACCGCTGCCCGGAACTCCTCAGCAAATAAGCCAGCATATAGCCCCGGCCCATATCCACCGAGGTTCGATATTCTAGGACGGCGGCTAGCGCAAGTACAGGGATCGTCTGGACAGCGGTGGCAGCGAACGCCTCGGACATAGCCATGCATGGATTATGACGGTCACGCGCAAGGCGCCGCATCGCTGCGCAAGAAACGCGCCGGGGCCAAAAGGCCGGCAAGGACATCTCCGACCGAGGCCGAATTCCTCAGGAGATTGTCGACGAGTACCACGCGAAGGCGGGTCACTGACCAACCGGGCACGGTAGCGGCCCCACACCCACTGCGAATGACCGGTCCGCCGGCCAACAGCAGGCAATCTGTCGAACGTCGGTGCTTCGGCGGGTTCATGTCGGCAGTGTTGACCTGCAAGCGGGGGACCGTGAGCGAAGCTGACCTGGACCTCTCATGCTTGTGAGTAGTTCCGGGCTGACGTGGGTGTGATCGTCTGTTTGACTGGGGTCTATGCGGGCGGGGCAGGCGCGGATGGCGATCGACTGTGGTAGCGCGAGCACGACCGCTGTGCTGGCTTGGCCGGACGGCTACTGGACGCCGTTACTGTTCGGTGGTGAGCCCGAGTTGCCCAGCGCGGTCCTTCTGCCGCCGGAGGGGGACACGCTGACAGGCCATCAGGCCTGGCAGGCCGCCGTCAGTGCCCCGGACAGGTTCATCCCGGCGCCACGACAGTCTCCGGAGCAGCACCTGAGCATTGCGGGACAGCAGGTCGAGGTCGTCGACCTGGTCGCCGCGACGCTGCGCCGTGTCGCGGCGCACGCGCAAGGCACGGTGGGGTCTCCGCTGCAGGACGTGCGGCTGGTGGTGCCCGCCGGCTGGGGACCGCGCCGACGCACCTGGCTGCGCCACGCCGCGCACCGGGCGGGCCTTCCCCAGCCGCGTCTTGTCGAGGCGCCAGTGGCGGTTGCCGGGCATCTTCTCGCCACCGGGGTTCAACCACCGGTCGGGGCGTTCATCGTCGTTTGTGATGTCGGGGCCGGTGCGGAGGTCAGTGTTGTGCGGCGTGGTCCCGCCGGGTTCGAGGTCCTGGCGACCCTGTCGGACCCGGCCGCCGGCGGTACGGCGATCGACGACGCCCTCGCCGCCACGCTGACGGCCGCGAGCCCACCTCAGGGAGATGGCCAGCGGTGGGCTCTCGCGGCCAGTGTGCGCGCGGCGAAGCAGGCCCTGGCCGACCGCGCCGCGGTGACGGTGCCTCTGCCGGACGCGTCGGCCGTGGTGCTCACCGCTGGCCTGCTGGAACAGGCCGCCCAGCCCGTCCTGCAGCGGGTCGCCAAACTGACGACGGAGGCGATAGCCGCAGCGGAGGTCAGCGTGCAGGACCTTGCCGGTGTCTACTGCGTTGGTGGTGTCGCTCGGCTGCCGCTGCTGCAGAAAGCCCTCACTGCGGCTCTACCGCTGACGCCGATCGTGGTAGCGGAGCCCGCATCGGCGGCCGTGCGCGGCGCTGCGGACGTCGGTGCCGTTGACGCCGCAGCGGCGGCGGTGCCGGCTGAGGGGGAGCCGGTGCCGCCGGTGCGGCGGGCAGCGGGGATCGCGGTGCCGGGGTTCGCGTCGCTGGGCCTGATCTCCCAGTTCCTTCTCACCGCCGAGTGGCACGGCGCGCTCATGTATCGGCAGGCCTGGCTCAACTGGGGTGAACTGGCGATAGCCGCTGTCTTCGCCATGATCGCCAGCCTCGGCGCCGGCACCGTCCTCGCGTCCGCGCTCGCCGCTCGCCCCACCACGCCGGTGAGCCCCGGGTCCCAGATCGGCACCGGGATCCTGGCGTCGGCGTCCCTGGCCGTCGCGGTCGCCGGCATGTACGCCGTGGTCGGCAGCCTCTACATCGGTCAGCCCGTCAACGGTTTCCTCCGCTGGGCGCTGCTGCCGGTCGCGCCGGTCGCCGCCGCCGCCGCGGTGATGGCCCTGGTCGCCGCCCGACAGTGGCGCATCCCGCAGGGTGGCTGGTCGCGTCTGTTGGCGTTCCCCACCGGATCGGTGGTCACCGCCGGGCTCGGGATGCTGCTCATCCAGTACTCCGTCACCGCGGACCGGTGGCCGAACATGGTGCTGTGGATCGACATCGCAGGCCGCGTCGGCGGGCTGCTCCTCGGCGTCGGGACGGTTATGGCCGTGGTCTCCCAACCGGTCCTGCGGCTGATCCTGGGCGCGCCCCTGGCGGTCATCGCCGCCGCGCTGGTCAGCTGGCCGGCCACGGGAATGCTCGGGGCGATCTACGCGGTCGCCGTGGCCGTGTGGTGGCTGCGCCAGCTGTGGACCCGCCTCCTACGCCCCCACACCCCAGTCAGGCTAGCCGGATGAGCCGACCCGTCGCGTCCCATGAGCTCATGGCCGTCGAGGAGGATGGGGGATGAGGTGGCCTCGCCGGCTGGCCGGCGCAGCCCTCGTCGCGGCGATGCTGGCGTTACCACCCTGGCTGCTGGCCACTCTCACCGAGCCGCCGCTGCCCGGCTGGCCAACCGCCGCGCAACTACGCCACTGGGTCGCCGACCCGCTCACCTCTCGCACTCTCACCGCTGGGCTCACCGCCCTGGCCTGGCTCCTCTGGCTGGGCCTGGCCTACACGGTTGCGGTGACCGCTGCCCGCCGGCTACGGGCAGGCGCCCGATGGCTGCGTCGCCTGCCGCTGCCCACACCGTGGCAGGCCGCCGCCACCAGCATGGCTGGCGCCGCCGCCCTCACCACCGCCCACACCCCCACCACAGACCCCCCGGCCCCACCGGCACCTGTCCCTATCGGTGGCGTCGAACCGCACACCACCGATGGGGCGTGGAACCACACTGACGCCGGGGTGGCGGTGCCGGGCGGCTGGCTACCCGACGACACCGCCCAGCAGATCGCCGCCGCGGCGGCCCTGGTGTGGCTGCGCCGCCGCCGCGCCTACCAACCCGGCCACGCCAGCGACGAAGCGTCGCAGCTGACACCGCTGCCAGCCACGGTCACCGCCGTGCAAGCAGCCGTCGCCGACCGCCAGCAGCCGGCAACCACCTCCAGCGCGGCGGTGCCGGGCCTGCCAGGAACCGGCGTGGCGTTCACCGGCGACGGCGCCGCCGACGCCGCCCGCGGTGTCCTCGTCACCCGGCTCCTCACCGCCCTACGCGACCCACCCCACACGACCCGGGTGGTCATCACCCGCGCCGTCCTGACCACCCTCGTGCCCGACATCAATGCGGTGGCCGACTCCATCCCCGGGCTGTGTGTCGTGGACACGGGCGAGGAGGCTGTCACGCTGTTGTCCGCCCTTACGGCCCCACCGGCTAAGCCCGACGGGGACCCGATCATGACACCCCTGGTGCTGGTCACCGGCCCGCCGTCCACCGCGACGGCCAGCCGGCTGACCGCCCTGGCGGGGCAGGCCCACATCGTCACGCTCGGCCCCGGGCCGCTCGGGCGCACCTGGCGCGTCGACCGCCACGGTCACACCCGCGACGACCAGACCGGGCAGGCCGAACCGCGGCTGTGTGTCCTCGGCCAGACCGCCGCGACGCACCTGCTCACCGTCCTCGTCCACCCCGCTGCCACAGCACGAGGCGACGCCGGCACCGAATCCACACCGCTCCGACCTGTCGACGGCGGCCACCCTCGGATCCCCCGCCAGCCCAGCAGGCACACCTCGCACACCACGCCCCAGCCACCGGTGCCCGCACCATCCCTCGCCCAGTTGCGGGTGCTCGGCCGCCCCGCCCTGCTCGTCGACGGACAACCGGTCACGATCCGTCGCAGTGCCGCCCTGCAAGTGCTGGTCTTCCTCGCCGTGCACCCCGACGGCGCCACCACCACACAACTGGTCAACGCCATCTGGCCCGGCCCACCCGCCCACACCGTCACCCGCCGCCTCTACACCACCCTCAGCGACCTGCGTGCCGCCATCCGCGCCAAGACCACCGTCGCGATCATCGAGCACACCGACGACCGCTACCGCCTGGACCCGGACCAGATCGACGTCGACCTGTGGCGGCTCCACACCGCGGCCCACCACGCCGCCACCACCCTCACCCACCACTGCGCCGCATGGCGCGCCGTCATAGACGCCTACACCGGTGACCTCGCCGACAACCACACCTGGCCCTGGGCCGACCCACCACGGGAGGCCACCCGCCGCCTCGTCATCGACGCGCACACCGCCGCCGCGTCCACCGAGCCCGGCCCGCGTCAGGCTCTGGAGATCCTTCAGGGCGGCATCCGCGTCGACCCCTACAACGAGGACCTGCACCGCCGGGCCATCGACATCCTCACCGCACTCGGGGACCACAAGGCCGCCGTCCGGCTGAGCGACGCCTACACCCGTCGGCTGACCCTCGCGGGACTGCGCCCCACCGACAGCCTTTACCAGATCCCGCACGCCAGCAGCGGCCCGGTCCGCCTGTAGCCGCAGCATTTCGCCCGCTGCCACCAGCCACCCCCGGGATCTCATCGGTCCTGTCGGTCACCATCACGGCACCGCCCCTCACGTCGTGGTGCCAGGGGCTCGAGCCGGTCGCAGCAAGACGCCGGTACGACGGGACATCGATGCCTGCCGTCGGCGATTCGTGCCCACACCGGCCACGCGACCCGGGTGGAAGGGATTACCCCAAGTGGCGTGACCTGCGTTTGTAAGGTCGTGTAAGGCGCTGTGACCTTGTGTGTCCCGCCCAAACCGTCGCTACCCGCCTGTCCGGGCCTAACGTTCCCCGCACATCTCACCCGGTCGGCAGGAAGGACGTCATGGGCATCCGGACAACAGCTCGCGTCGGCAGGGTCCTGACCGCTCTGGCCGTTATCGGCGCTCCCGCGTTGCTGCTGTGCGGTCTCGGCCGCCCCAGTGTGCGGTGGCCGGACGGCGACGATGTGCGGGCGTGGGTCAGCCAGCCGTTGACACCGGGATTCCTCGCCGTTTTGGCGATCGCTGTGGGCTGGGCGCTCTGGGCGCTGCTGGCCACCGCCATGCTCACCCACCTGTACGCCCGGGCGAGCCGTCGCCTGCAACGGCTTGCCCGGCTGCGCCTTCCGAGACCGTTGCAGGGGTTAACCGCGGCGCTGCTCGGGGCTACCGCCGTGACCGTCGGCGCCGGCGGCTCCGCTCCCGCCGCCCTCGCCGCTACGGCCACAGATTCCGCGGACAGCACCATCCCGCCGGCCAACGGTGACAGCGACGCTCGCGCCGCCGGGTCTTCGGCGAAGCCGGACGACGGCGACACCTCGAAGCGGCGGACCGTCACGGTGCGCCGGGGCGACACCTTGTCGGCAATCGCCGCTCGTCGGCTCGATGACGCCGACCGGTGGCGGGAAATCTATTCCCTCAACCGTGGCGCACGGTTCGCGACCGGCAGCCTGACCGACCCCGACCTCATCCGGCCTGGCTGGACGTTGCGCCTGCCCACCCGCGCGGACGCTCCAGCCCCACCCGCGCCGTCCACCAGCCCACGCCCGGTACCCGACACCACTCCGGACAACACGCCACCCTCACCTGACAAGGACACCAGCCCGTCGACCGCCCCGGCCACCGCCACACCCGAGGCGCCTGCCTCACCCGATCCCGACGGATCATCGGCGGACTGTGACCATCCCGGGGTGTCCCTCGGCGACCGAGGGTGGATCGATGCGGCGCTGGCCGCCGCGGTGCTCGCCGCCGGCACTCTCGCCTGGGCCTACCGGCAACACCACCACACCTCCCTCCGCAACGCGTCAGCGGAAAGCCACGGGCACGATCCGCAGGTGCCGCCGCTGCCCGCCGTCCTGGCCCGCATCCGCCGCACGCTGCCCGGCTCCACGCCAACGTCCACCCCTGCGGCCACCAGCGGGGATTCCGACAGCACCTCCGGTCAGGCCGCGACAAGGGCCATCCCCGTGGCGGCCACCTCCGGCCACCTCCACGCCGACGCCGACCCTGCCCTGACCAGCATCCCCAGCACCGGCCAGTACGGCCTCCCGGCCGACGCGGGCATGGTCACAGCCGCGCAGACCAGCCGGATAACAGGGGTCCGGTCGGCGTCGGGGCTCGGACTGACCGGACCGGCCGCGCAGGCAGCGGCACGCGGATTCCTGGTGTCCGCACTCGCCGCCGACGCCATAGGGCAACGCGACGAGCACGGCCAGGTGGTCATTTCCTCCGCCGTCCTGGCCACGCTGCTGGATGACAGCGCAGGCCTCGTCGTGGACACGCCTGGCCTGATCGTCACCGATTCCCTCACCGACGCTCTCGCCGCCGTGGAGGAGCAGATCCTGCACCGCACCAGGATGTGCTGCGAATACGAGGTCGACACCGTCGCCGCGCTGCGCGACGCCCACCCGTCGGCCGAAGCGCTGCCACCGCTGCTGCTCATCGCCGACGCCACCGCACCACACGAGCGCGCCCGCACCACCGCGCTGCTTACCCAAGGGCAGCGCCTCGACATCCATGGCGTCATGCTCGGCGCCTGGCCCGACGGGGACACCGTCGACGTCGACGTCGACGGGACCACCACGGTCGCCGACGGGAAAGAGCAGCAGGGAACGCACCTGCCGGCTGCCGGCCGATTGACCGTCCTGACCCCCGCGGACACCACCGGCCTACTCGCGGCGCTCGCCGAGGCACACGCCGGCGCACATCAACCCCCGGCCCGGGGCCGGCATGCGGAAACCCGAGAGCCGCGGCCTCGTCCAGCGGCGGACGGCGGTCCGGCAGTCGACGCCGGCCTGCCGCCCGACGACAAGGCCACGCCGCCACCCAGCGCGAGCCACCCCGCGACGACGGACATCCACCGCCTGAGTTCCCCATCACCCACCGCCGACGACCAGCCGGAAAGTGGTGGAGGGCTGGTCGGGGTGCAGGTCCTCGGAGGGGCCCGCATCCTGGACAGAGACACCAGCCTGCCGTTGCGGGCGAAGGCCCTCGAACTACTGGTCTACCTCACCGTGCACGACGGCGAAGCGACCCAGGACGCAATCCTTGACGACCTGCTTCCCGACGCGCCCGCGGCGAAGGCACCGCATCGGCTGCACACCTACGTGTCCGCGCTGCGTAAGACCCTCGCCCGCACCGGCGGCCGTGGCACCTACCTCACCCACCCCGCCCGCCGCTACGTGCTCAACCGCCAAGCGATCGACACGGACCTGTGGCGGATGCGTGCCGCGCTGCGTGACGCCGAGGGCGCCACCAGCAGCGTCGATCGGCTTGCCGCACTGCGTCGCGCCGTGGACGCCTACGGCGGCGGCCTCGCCGACGGCTTCGACTACGAGTGGATCGAAGCCCACCGCGAAGGCATCCGCCGGCAGGCCCGCGACGCCCACCTCGCTCTGGCCACCACGACACCGGACCCGGACGAGGCCCTCGCGGTCCTGGAGGCCGCCATCAGACACGACCCCTACGCGGAGCCGCTGTACCAACAGGCGATGCGGACTCACGCCACCCTGGGACACCTCGACGAGGTCCACGCCCTACGCCAGATCCTCACTCGCCGCCTCGCCGAGATCGACGCCACCCCGAGCAAGGCCACCCTCGCCCTCGCCGACCACCTGGCCGCCAGCCCACAACCCCACCGGCCCACCGGACGACCGCGCCCCCGCGACAACGGACGCCTGGCATGACCGCGCTTTCGGTCCCCCCGCCCTGGGCGGCGCGTGCCGATCAGGCCGGTCAACCCGCCACCGCCTCGACCGGGTCTTCGGCGCTAGCCACCGATGGCCGCGCCGCCCCGCGACCGACCCCGCCCTTCGGCGAAGGTACATCGCCGGAAACCGGTCACCAGCCGGCCTACTCGCGGCGGCGCATCGCCGTACCGGTGACCTGCGGTGACCTCGACGCCGAGGTACTCAAGGCGGTCAGGCGTGCCACCCGGATCCGGCAGGCGTTCTACGTCCTGGTGCTGGCCGTGGCCCTCGTCGGTCAGGTGACCGGTGCCGCCCAGGCCCTCGACATTCCGCTGGCCGTCGCCGTCCCCGCCGTCGCCACGCTGGAACTCGGCGGCGTGGTGGTGATGGCCGACGCGGACGTCAGACGCCGCCTCGGCGAACGGGCACTCGCCTCCCGCCTGCTCTCGGCGGCGATCGCCGCCGGCGCGGTGACGTTCAACTGGGCCGCTCACCCCGAGCACCTACTCGGCGGGTTCTACGCCGGCATGTCCGCCCTCGGCTACCTCGTCTGGCTCATTCACGCTGGCAACCAACGCCGCGACCGCCTGCGTGCCACCGGAAACCTCCCACCCGCACCACCCGCATACGAACTGCTCGGGCACTGGATCCGACATCCCGCCGTCACCCTTCGCGCCCGGACGATCGCCAAGGCAGACGGACTCGACCTCTACGAGTCCCTACGGCAAGCCCGCGCCGCAGTCACCCGAGAACACCGCAACGCCGCGATCGCCAAAGTGCTGCACCGCAGGATCCGAGCAGCCCTGGACACCACCACCGCCGACATCGCCGTGCAGGTGTACGACCTCGACGAGATCGCCGCACGCCTCTCGGCCACCGCCGACTACAACGGCCTCACCACGCTGCTCGCTGCGGACCTGACCCCAGAGCGGATCATCACAGCCAATAATGCCGGCTGCCGCCGTCGCTGGCGCCGACGAAGAGGCCACGTCGAGAGGCCTCGGGCAGCCGAGCCCACCGAGTCTCCGCCAACGGCGTCCAGCGAGTCCGCGGCAACCTTGACAGGCGATGGGTGGCGGGAGCCGAAGCCAGAACCGAAGCGGGACCTCGTGCTCACTCCCACCGACGATCAGCACGTATCTACCGAGAGCAAGAACGATGCCCCTCCACAAGCCGTGCCGTCGCTGGCCGAACCGGCGGTCACGCACCTACTCGACGGCGAGGACGCCGCTGGCGATGACCGGAAGTCCGAAGTTCCCCAGGCAACCGCAGAAGCAGTGGCTTACTGGCTGCGCAAAGAACCGAACATGGACCCTGAGGTACTTGCCGAGAGAATCGGCAGGTCGTTGCGTTCGGTCTACCGGCACCTGCCGCCGGACTACCCCCGCAGACCGGGCATCGCGAGGAAACGGACACAACAGCCTTCGGCGCCCAGACGACGAATCGGCCAGAGCGAGTGATGCCACCACCAGAAGGCGACGACGGCGTCAGGTACTTGTGCCGATTTGTTCGCGGGTGCGGAGGCTGAGGGCGGAGCGAAGTGCGGCCAGAGCGGTGGCGAGGTAGATCGCTGCGAGCAGGGTGAGTAGTTGCGTCCAGGGGATGCTGAGGACGAATCCGGAGATCTGCAGGGCGACGACCACTGTGGGCGGTAGGGCGATGCTGAGACTGAGCAGGGTGCTCGTGGCGATGAGGATGCCGTACTGGTGGAGCAGGACGTGACGTGTCCAGGCTGGAGGAATGCCGATGGATACCAGGCGGGTCAGGTAGCCGCGAAGGATGCGGGTCTGGGCGCGAGTGGCGGCAAGAACGGCGGTGAGGACGAGGATCACCAGGCCAGCGGCGGTGGCTAGCAGCGCGGCGGCGGGAACGGGCGGCTTGGGTGGCGTGTAGATCCGGACAGCTTGTGCGTCTATGCCTGCACGGCCGACGGCTTCCTGCATGGCCTTGGCTGCGGTAGCGGGGACCTCGGTGATGATGAGGGGCATGTTCTGCGGCACGGGTAGGTTCAGGTTGTCCGCCGTAGAGCGCAGCGTCACGCCGTCAGTGCCGGTGCGCCATTCAACGAGTGGCACGTCGACGGTGGCTACGGGCAGTTCGGGGGTCCGGCTGGTGACGCTGTCGCCCTCTTTCACGGCGAGGCGCGCGGTGCGTGTTGGTGCGTCGGGTGCGTCTGCCCATACAAGCAGGCCGCCTTCAGCCAGGACGGCGCGTTGCGTCGGGTTGAGGGAGTGGCCGATCAACTGTTCGACCTGGGCGTCGGTCTCTACGGCGAGAAGGTTGCCGTGGTGGCCGTCGCGGGTGACCGACCGGGTCAGGTTGCCGGACTCGTCGGTGGTGAACAGGTAGGCCAGTTGCGTGCGTGGGAGCCCGTCGGCGACGCCGGAGGCTTCCACGGCACGCAGTAGCGCCGCTGGTGGGGGCAGCGTGCTGCTGGCGCGGTCGGCCAGGAGTACTTGGCCGGGTAGCGCGTCGGGGTAGGCCTGCTGGTCCAGGGTGCGAATGAGAGTGTTGAGCAGCGTCAGGAAGCCCATGGACGCGCCCAGCAGCACCGTGAGCATGGCGACGATCGCTGCGGCACGGAGTTTGTCGGCCGCGAGTTGCCGAAGCGCCAGGCGGCGGCGTGGCCCGCCTTCGGGCAGCACTCGCAGCACCAGATTGAGCACATCGGGGATGACGAGTAGCACCGCGAGCGTGAGCACGCCGGTGAGGATCATTGCCTTGGCCGGAGTATCGACTCGTACGGCGTATGCGACGGTGGCGCACCACGCGGCGACGGCGAGGAGATGGCGCGCGTCTCGGATGCGTCGCCCAGTCGCAGGTGCCGTGGGGGATTCGCGGCGAGATCGAGAAGCCACAGCAGAGCTGACCAGTTGTTTGCTGCGGGCTAGCGCTGCGCCGGCGCACAGGCTGGTGAGCACGACCAGTGCGAGCAGACGCAACGGAGGAGCGGCTAGTCCTTCGATCGGGCCGGCTGGCCAGTCGCGCACCTGCGCGATGACTGCTCTGGCTACCAGACCGGCCCCGGTCCCGGCGATCGCTCCGGCCGCGGCCGCAGCCACGCACCAGGCTGTTGCCGCGATGGTGAGAGCAGCGGTGGCGGCTGCTGGGCGTACGCCGACGGCCACGAGTCTGGTCGATGTCCGCCGGAACCGTCGGTCGTTGAGTCCGAACATGAGCAGGACTGCCGCGACGGGTAGTAGCAGCGACGGAATGGTGTAGCCAGCGGGTGTGCGTTCGATCGAGGTGCGTTCGGGCCGCTCGAGAAGTTGCTCCCGGAACCGCAGTGTGCCACCGACCACGAGGGCGTCCGCGCCCTCGGTGGCGGTAGTCGACCGGCGCGTGTAGTCGCCGATTGCGGTGGTGAAGGCGGTCACGGCGCTTTCGGCGTCGCCTCCTGACCACAGCAGCAGCGGCTGAGCGCCCAGCAGCGGAAATCCCTGGGCAAGGCTGGGATCAAGTGATGCCCAGGTGCCGGGGGCGACCAGCAGGTTCGTGGTACGGGCGAACTGGTCCTCAGCGGTGCCGACGACGGTGAGCGTCACCTTGCCGCCGAGCAGGGGTAGGGTGCCGCCGGCAATCGCCGGGGCGTCTCGCGGCTCGGTGACCACCACCTCGCCCGGCCGGGTCGGCCACCGACCGGACAGCAGGTCGTACCGGTCAGGGAACGGCTGATCCTGCCAGGATGCCTCCAGCATGCTGACGCTGCGCGCGGGAGTGGTGGCCAGTTGCATGTCGGACGCGCTGAGCATGACCTCGGAGTCGGTGAGCCCTGCGCGGAGAGCCTGTGCCCGCACGTCCGGCGCGAACTGTCCCTCTCCGGGCGGCAGCACGACACTGCCGTAGCCGACGGAAGCACCGAACCGACCCAGGTCCCGGTCAGCGATCTGAGCGCCCGACAGGGACAGCGTCCGCAGGGTGACGAACATCGCCATGACGGCCAGACCGGCGACAAAGACGATCGAAGCTGATCGGGCCAGCTCGCGGGAGCGGATGAGGCGCCGTGCGAGCCGCAGAACAAAGCGCAGGTGCGCCACGTGAGACGACGCCGGGGAGCTTCCTTCGGTCATGAACGGGCTTCCATGCGTCCGTCGATGATCTCGTAGCGGGTGTCGGCGTAGTCGCGGCATCGACGATCGTGCGAACAGACCACGGCCGTGACTCCCTCGTCGCAGAGGGCGCGGATGAGCGCGAACAGGTCTTGGGTGGCGGCGGAGTCCAACGCCCCGGTCGGCTCGTCGGCCAAGAGAACGGCTCTCTGTCCTGTCAGCGCCCGCGCGATCCCGACCCGTTGGCGCTGTCCGCCGGACAACTGTCGGGGTAGCCGGTTGTCGAGGCCTTCCAGCCCGACCCGGCGTAGCTGGTCGGCTGCTTCGGCTCGCGCGGCCTCAGCCGGCATGCCACGCGCCTCCGAGGGCAGTGCGACGTTCTCCACGGCCGTGAATTCCTCGATCAGGTTGTGGTTCTGGAACACGACGCCGACGGTTTCGAGCCGCAGCTGTGCGCGCTGCCTCTCGTTCGCGGTGGTGACGTCGACGCCGCTGACCTGGATCTCGCCGGAATCGGCGAGATCCAGGCCTGCCATCAGGTTCAACAGCGTTGATTTACCTGAGCCGCTGGCACCGTAGATGCACACGAACTCACCCGGGCGAGCCTCGAAGTCCACGTCTCGTGCCGCCCACACGGTCTCCACCTCAGAGTGGTAGGCCTTGCGAACCTTTTGCGTACGGATGAGTGGTGACATCACGGTGCCTAACTATTCAGCAGCTGTACGCCGTACGCCAGGACGACACCTCGTCGCTGTTGGCCGGAGAGACGTTGTTGTCATTCTGGTTGCGGCCCAACGTCTGGCGGTCTCCGGACCCGTTGGCGTCCGCCCACATGCATCCGGAGTGGGTCGTGGACTTGTTCGCCCAGGAGTCCATCTGGTCGTTGGCGTCGCCACTCAGGTTCTGGATGGTGGATGAACCCTGGCCGCGCTCGACCAACATCCAGTTGTAGTCGTTGTTGCCCCACAGACACATGTAGGCCGCGTCGCAGTCGCTCAGGGCCGCAGTGGCGGTCCCCGGAACGAGCACCAGACCCGTCCCTACGATCATTGCCGACGCGATGAGGTTCTTGATCCTCATCGTCACCTCCCCGTCTCGATTACAAGTGCCGCGTCCACGACACGGCACCCATCGAAACATCTCGCAGGGTAGTGAATCAATAACCCAGCGATAATTTGCGGATCGCAACCTGCACGGCGAAGCCCAGCCGCGAGAGCGCCCCAGATGCCCCTCGACCAGCTCGCGGCCCGGCTTCATGTTCGGGCTCGCGGTTCCCCTGTTCTCCACTCCGTTCATGACCTTGATCCAGAAGACGATGGAGCCGGAGAAGCACGGCCGGGTGTTCAGCCACGTCGGCATCGTGATGACCCTGGCCACCCCGATCGGCATCGTGGTGTTCGGCCCGCTGGCCGACGTCATCAGCGTCCAGACCCTGCTGATCCCGCACAGGGCTCCCGACGCGATCGCCGAGAGCCTGGTCCGGCCCCTCCTAACCCCTGCTCAGAGCGTCGATGGCTGCTTCGCCGATGAGGTTGACACAGGTGGTGGGGTCATCGACGGTAATGGTGGTGGTGTTGTCGTAGACCCTGGACGGCCATCCTTTGTTGTCGGGTGCGAGCCAGAGGACGGCGCAGCCGGCGTGGTGGAGTCGGGTGATGGTGGCTTGGCTTTCGTCGGGGTTGACGTAGTGGCCGTCGGAGACGACGACGAGCAGTCGTGCGGTGCCGGGGGTGGACAGGTGCAGGAGCCGGTCGGCTTCGGCGCAGGCTTCGACGAAGCGTTCCGTGCCAGCGTCGGCGCGCATGTCGCGGACCTTGGCGGGGCGGCGGCCGGGTGGGATGAGCACGGTGATCCGGTCGCCGTAGGCGAGGGTCGCGCTGGTGGCCCCGGCGCGGGTGGCGGCCTGGGCGACGATCCACGCGGCGGAGGACATGGGTTTCGCGAAGTCCTCCATCGAGCCGGACGCGTCGATGAGGATGCCGACGGTCAGCTCGGGGTCGGGGACGGGGCGGCGTACGGTGCGCTGCCACGGCTGGGCGGTGGGGATGGCCCCGACCGCGCGTTGGGCGGCGAGGGTGACCGCGGCGCGGGTCCGCAGCCGTCCGGGCGGTGCGCTGCTGGGTTCACGGGTGCGGGCGGGTTCGCGGTGGCGGGCGCGGCGCAGCAGGGCGGTGAGCCGGTTGGCGGCCTGGCGTTCGGCGTCGCGGGCGTCGCGTTCGGCCCAGGTGGTCGGCATGTCGGTGTCGACACGGATGCCGGGACCGCTGATCCGAGGTCCCCCGCCGGGTTCCGGGGCCTCGGCGGGGTTGTGGAGGATGGTGTCGAGGGCGCCGGCGATGGCTGCTGCGATCGTGCTGGTGGCGGCGTCGGCGGGCAGGCCCGGGGTGAGGTTCGGGTCGATGCCGAGCAGGCGGCACCAGCGTTCGCCGAGTTCGATCATGCGGGTGGTGTCGGTGTCGCCGACGGTGTGGGCTTCCCGCCAGATGGCGCGTAGGCCCCTGGTCAGCTTGCGGCCGAGAACCGTGGTGATGGAGCGTCGTGCCTCGCGGACGTCGGCGGGGTAGAGGATTCGGGCGTCGACGCGGGCGAGGAGCAGTCCGGCGGCGTAGGCGGCGCTCCACGCGGTGTCGGTGGGTGTGTCAGCGGGGTCGATGATGCTGGTGACGGCGCGACGTAGCCACCGCCGGTCGCGAGGCCGGGCGTCGCGGTAGCGTCCCTCGATCCGTGACTCCTCGAGCAGGAGCGCGGCTTCCCGGACGATGGGCGGCGCCGATGGTGGTGGGTCCCACTGCGAGTGGATGACGTGGGCGCATTCGTGCAGCAGGACGCCGTAGGCGACGGGAACCTTCGACCGGTGCCCAGGCCGGCGGGGGTCGGCGATTGCCGGGTCGGCGATGAGGTCGGCGTCGACCTGTATCTGGGCGGTGGCGGGGTAGCTGAAGCCGGGTGGGCCGCCGACGGCCGGGGTGACGGTCACGCTGGCGTCGGGTCGGCTGGTGAGTATCGCGGCCTGTCTGGTCCAGGCCGCTGACCATCGGTGCCAGGGTGAGGCGGCCGGGGCCGCGGAGGCGGGGCTGGTGCCGGAGGGGCGCAGGTGTGCGGAAACGCTGGTCACGGCGGCCTGCCTTACTTCTGCTTGCCGAGCGTGAGGGGGGTGATGGTGGCGCTGCGGTAGGCCCGCTGGAGGGCCTCGACGACGGCCTGCCGGTCGGGTTCGGGTGCGATCGCGGCGAGGTTGGCCACGGCGGCGGCGAGGCCGAGGCTCGCGGCGACGCGCTTGAACGCCAGCAACTCGCGCAGTTGCGGCGCCCAGTCGATCTCGTGCTTGCGCATCCGGGCGTTGAGGGCGATCGCCGCGTCGATGGCGCCGTTGGGTACGCCGAGGGAGCGGGCGAGCTGGAAGTCGGTGGTGACCTCGACGTGCACGGAGAACCGGGAGGCGAGGGCTTCGGTGAGGATGGCGCCGTGCACGCCGGGGTTGTGGCCGGCGCAGACGAAGAACCCGTCGGTGGCGGTCACGACTTCGTTGTGGTGGGCGGCGATGGTGATGGTGGCCCGGCCGTCCATCGCCGGATACAAAGCGGCGAGCACGCGGGGCGGGATGAGGGTGGCGTCGTCGATGAACAGGGCGCGTCCCTCGCGCATGGCGGTTACGAGCGGCCCGTAGGCGAATTCGAAGCCGCCGTCGGGCAGGGGGACGTAGTTGCCGACGAGGTCCTCGACGGTGGTGTCGCCGTGGCCGGCGACGGTGATCGCATCCGGGTAGGCGGCCTCGATGAGGCTGGTCTTGCCGGTGCCGGGTGGCCCGTAGAGCAGGACCGCGATGTTGTCTCGGCGCAGCCGGCGCAGCACCTCGACGTCGGTGCTGTCGGCGAGCTGGCGGGGCAGGTACCAGACCCCGTTGGGACGCAGGACAGCGCCGGGACGCGGGGGAACCGGGCCGGTCGGGGCAGGTGCCGGCGCGGCGGGCGCCGTAAGCGTGGGGGCGGCGGCCGAGGGGGCACGGCTGGTGCCGGCTCCCGCGGTGAACGCGTCGATGCCCTCGGCGGTGATGGTGTATCGGCGGGGCGACCCGGTGGACATGGTCGCCCAGCTGCGGTCGACGAGGCGGTTCAGGACGGAGCCGATCGCCCCGGACGACCGGCCGGGCAGTTCCTTGCCCAGGTCGCTGATGGAGAAGGCGCGGTGCGGTTCGGCCGCGAGCAGGGCCAGGACCGGCCCGAACATCGGGCGGGGCTTGGCCTTGGGCTTGGCGGGTCGAGCGGGCGAGGTCACCGGGCAC